>CAKZNE010000230.1 GCA_937129395.1 uncultured Cryomorphaceae bacterium
TTAATTCTTAATCCGATAGATTTAATAATCTTTATAGTTGGATTTAATTCCAATTGTATTGTCTTGTGTTGCTGTCTTGTTTGAATAACTTTTTTCAATTCATATCCTTTATTTTTCGTTGATTTTTCCATTTTATTGGAAATACTAAATTCCATTTTATTAACAATTGGTTTCGCAACATTGGAGTTTATGAAGTAGCATTCGGTTCTGGTACAGCTAACCATTTTGTAAATTTGATTAGGGTGCAAATTTGAAGGATCCCAATTACCATCAATTTCCGAAGGAATATATACTAGATCATTTGGGGAAAGAAAGAATAAGAAATTTCCCTTTAATTTGTTAATTGGAACCATCGGGGTTTCATTTCGTTCCATGCTCGGTAACGAAGCTCTCCATTTCTGATGTTCGACAACAATTGCCAATGGAATACTTTCAAATACTCTTTTTTGTTTTTCTTCATTCCAATAAATGGCAAAAAACAAATTGGTTCCCTTGGCAGCCTCAACAAATTTTTTGGCTTTATTTCCCTTGTGCCCAACAGGAAATTTACCACCTTCTTCATAAACCCGAACCTTATAAATGGGATGGTGGTTCTTCCCGCCATTTAGTTTTGAAATATTCTCGTTCATCTTCTCCAATCCTACCTGATTGAATGCTAGATCGAAGCGTTCCTTCCCTTTGTCATCAATATAGTCTAGGAGGTGGTTATTTAATATTTTTTGAATACTTAAATCGGTAATCTTGTTTATTTGCTTTCGAGTTAATTTCTCACTGATACTTATTCTTCCAGCAGTGGCATTTATTATTTTTCCATTTCTGTTTAATGCGACTTTTCCATAAACGGTTTCTTTGTGCAATGGCTTGCGAATGGCTCGGTTGTCTCCTTTAGCTTGAGCAACCAATTGTTTTTTCAAGCCTTTTTCGGTTTCCACCCATTGCCAAGTTTTATTGTTGCTTTTTGTAAGTACTCTTGCATTCTTTTTAAAACTTACTATTATTCGTTCCAAATTTTGGTAAGCTTGTATGTTGAACTTACTCCATGGGAGAATATACCCTTTGGCAATATCTCTGCCTTTAAATTTTTCGGTATGTCTCAATTTTTTAACAAGTGCAAAGTTTTTTCGTTCTGAATTTAAGGAGCTAATGTAATTTACATGATCCTTGGTGCAGCAAGCCACAACCAATGCGTCCAAGGCATGATGTCTGTGATCGATTCTTTTTTTATTGAAACTTTTTGATTCATTTAAGGGAACAAAATTTCTAAAATCATTTATTTTTTCATCCCATTTTCGATAGTCTTCCGATTTTGTTAATTCGTTCATTCGTTCAAAACGATGCGCAATTAGTTTGTTCCATGAATCATTTAATCCCCAGTCATTTTTAAGTTTACTTGTGATGCTTCCAGGAAGGGTAACAATATTCTTTGGCGTAGCTTCAAGTTCATTTTCTTGTCTAACAAGATTTCCCAATAGTGCTTTAATAAGTTTGCTGATATATCGAGAATCGTTCAATTGTCTTTCAATAAAACCTTCGGGAATTTCGTCACTCAATAACTTTTTCAATTTCGATCTATTCGAACCGAAATATTTTTCACAATGAATTCTGTATTGAGTTTCATTGTAAATAGGTTTATCTTTTGTGGAGCCCCATTTCATACCACCATCATCGCAAATAAATTCTAAGCCAAGTCTGTTGCCTTTGAGGGAATTAACTTCGGCTTCACAAATTACTTTATTGCTAAAGGAATTATCAAAATACCTTGATTGAGGAATAATATGTTCAATTTCATAATCTGATGTGAACAACCGGCTTAGCGGAATGGTAGCACCAGTATAGGGAGAAAGATAACCTTGTTCCAGCCAAAGTTTATACCGAGCAATTTCGTTTTGAGTTGGTGAATTTGATTTTCGGATTTTGTCAATTTCAACTATATTGATACCCTTATATTCATCTATGGAATTTGAGTATACTCCTTCCTCATAAATTTTTAAAAGATCTTGTTGGCTGGGAGAATAAGGGCGAATGTCTCCATGATTTTGGCTGTCATTTTTTAGTTCCGATAAAAGTTCTTTAATTCTATAATTGGTGTTTTCATTTTCCAGGTTTCTTTTACTTATCTGTTCACGATTTTTTGAGGAGTTTTTCATCTCTCTTCCTAGCTCAATATGGATTTCTTCAAAAAACCCAGTTTTACCTTTTCCATGATTTTCCCAAACATCTTTCACCAATCTCAAGGTCTCCATAACAACCTGCTCCACAATTGGGTTTTTAAGGCTATGCTGTTTAAATTCTCTTAAAAACCGATCTATATCTGAAGTTTTTTTCCAGGTCTGAATAATGCTGGCTTCAGAATGTCTATTGTATATAGCGTAGCAAGCTTGATAGGTATTTAGTCCTTGAAGAGGACTCTTGTTTTCAAATTCTAAGAAACTCTTTAAAACCTGTTTTGGAATATCGTCATCACTAATTTCTGATTCGATTTTTTCTTTATCAAAACCAATACTACTCAACCGTTCGATGAAACCAAGAATTCTTCCCTTAACCATTTCATCAATATTATCTTCATTCCAATGGTCACCTCTTCGCATTAGAGCCACAATTTTATCGAGTGCCTTTTTGGAGTAACTCCCATATTCATTAGGGAAAGAAGGAAAGTTTCTAAATACCTCTTGAAAAATATCAACATCCAGATTAGCCCTTTTAGCAAAGGTTCCTAATGCTTTTAAATATTCATTAGGATCTTTTACAGAATATATTAGATGCCATAGTTGAAGCTCCGTTTCTGAGTTTAAATATTCCGTATCCTTGCCAAAGCCCTTTTTTAATCTGCTATAAATGTTATATTTAGTTTCATTACCCGGGTAATTTCTATCAAGCACATAATTCCAAGTAATATTTTCTTTTTCAGATTTTTCAATTTTTTTAGTGGCTAGCAGAAAAGCGACAATGTCTTTTTGCTTTATTTCTTTTTTAAAGTTTAAATAATCAAAAAGATTGGACCATTCTTGTTCAGAATTAAGAAGGGTGTTGGTTACATTTTCTTCCAACGTTGTTCCATTCTCGTCAATAGTAGTTTTATAGATTTTAAGGTTTTTCAAAAATTGCCAAAGTCGGAATTCTTGGAACAGAGGATGTGATTTAGGAATTCCTTTTAAAGGAACTTCAACCCTCGATCCATCTTGGTCCAAATAAAATCTTGACTCATATTGGCAATTGGCAATGTTGGACTTTTTACTTTTTAAAGGTCTTTGGTAGAAAATTATGTCCTCAACAAATAAGTGAACAAAATCTTGATCCTTAATATTGTTTCGATGGCCTTCATTTCTAGGATAAAGTTCTTCAATACAAGCTTGATAAATATTTGAATCTGATAATTGAGGATGATGGGAAATTTGGAATTTAAGGATAGCCTGAAGTTCCTTTTTATAATATTTGCGCTCAATAGTTCGAATTAGTCGACCCCGGATTTTTTGATTTGGATTTTTTAAAATGGTGTCAAATATATATTCGCCAACCATTTTTCCTGAACGCTCCAAATCCTGTTGAGTTTTCTCTTTTATAGCTATCCAGTCATTTTCAG
>CAKZNE010000231.1 GCA_937129395.1 uncultured Cryomorphaceae bacterium
TCCGCCTTTGCATTTTAAACCTTGGCCTCTTCGGGGTCCATATTTTGTGCCCACTCGGTAAGAACATCCTCACCTGATAAACCAAAATACTCCTTCCATTTATCATTACCCACAACACTATTATCCTGAAGATTCCACTCCCATAATGCTAAACCAGTAATATTCGCCGCCAATTCAAATTTTTGATTGGATTCTTTTAAAGCCATTTCATTCCTTTTCATTTCGGATAAATCCGAAAATGTTGCCGCGAACTCTCCCTTAGCTGGTGAGAATACATGCACGACCAGGAACCTTCCTAGTGGTTTGGAATAATTTTGAATTAATTGCTGTTCCCCTGTTAGAGCAGTATGACCATATTTCGAAACCCAATCTGCCGGATCATTCAACACCTCTGGAAGGACCTCAGAAACTTTGTGCCCAACTACATTTTCGGCGTTTTGCCCGATTAACTTTTCGAAGGTCGGGTTAATAGAAATATACTCCCAATCAATTGGCTCACCTTTTTTATTGGTGATAATTTTGGCGTGTGCAAAGCCCTCATTTAAATTTTCAAAAAGCTGTTGGTATTTGTTTTCAACGAGTGATAATTCAGCTTCTTTTTTCTTTAGTTGGGTAACATCCACAAAGGTTATAACCACCCCATCAATTTTTCGATCTGCCGTAATAAATGGCCCCACTCTTTTTAAGAAACTTGTTCCATCCTTATCAATAATTTCTCCTTCAATTGTCTTTAAAGATTCTAAGGCTTTTGAGGAGTCCTCTATTATTGAAGCACGAGTTTTTTCGTCAAAGTTGGAATTAAAACTAACAATTTCCCGGCCTCTGTCAGAATCCTGAAGGTGGAAATGCTTTTGTAAACTAGGCGTAAAATCCCTAATCTTTAGATCCAGATCTAGAAACAAAGTACCAATTTCGGTACTGTGCATCAGCTTCATCATATCATTGCTTACTCGCGATAATTCTCTGTTCTTTTCTTGAAGTTCTGTATTTACTGTAAATAACTCTTCATTTACAGATTGCAGTTCCTCATTGGTGCTTTGTAGCTCCTCATTGGAAGCCATTAATTCTTCATTCGAAGATTGTAGTTCTTCATTACTGGTTTCCAATTCCTCCACTACATTCTGAAGATCAATCTTACTGGATTTTAATTCCTTTTCTAGATCCTCAACTAATTGTTTATTGGCTTCATCAATTGTAAAATTTTTAGCGCTAATTAATTCTGCATCAATCTTTTTATCAAAGCCAAATTGCATTACAAAAACAACATCGTCCTTTACCTCCGCATCCATTTTGGTAAAGGTGAGGTCAAACACTTTGGAATTTCCATTTTCTGTGTTATCAACATCCTTAACAACAATATCACTTTTATTAGCAACCATCCTGTTTACAGAATTCCGAATCAATGAAGCTATTTCCGGGCTCACCATTTTCAAAAGGTTACTTTGGAACAAGCCTTCATTAAATGTGAGTTTTTTTCCAGCTTCGCCGTTGATATACAGAACATTATAATCGCTGTCAAAGAAAATACAATCTGGACCAAACTTTTCTGCTATAAACTTTAGAAACAATTTCTCTGGGGAGGTCTGTGAACCATTGCTTTTGTTACCATACTTATTCGCAAAGGATCGGTGGGTGACACTCAAAGAATCATTTGCCCCTTCCTTTCTGGAAGGAACATATTTTTTATCAGCAATACTTTGGTAAATTTTCCATTTTACATCCAAAGTCTTAAATAACTTTCCAGCATCACCTAGGGATTCGCTGCTACCTAAAAAGAGGTAGGCATATTTATTTAGAGCAAACTGAAAATTGTGAAATACCTTTTGCTGTTCTGTATTATTTAAATAAATCAGCAGGTTTCTACAAGAAATTAAATCCATTCTAATAAATGGAGGATCCTTTAAAAGGTTATGATTTGAAAAAACTACTTTATCCCTAATCTTTTTTACAATTTGAAGCTTTTCATCCCCTTGGGAAAAATAACGACGGTATTCAGTTTTGAATAAATCCAATACCGAGTTTACATTGTAAACACCTAGGCTGGCAACTTGTAGGGCCTGACTATCTACATCTGTCGCAAAAATTTTAAAATCGCAAAGTATTTTATTTTCCTCGCGATATTGTTCCAGCAGTATAGCCATGGAATATACCTCCTCTCCAGTTGAACAACCAGAAATCCAAACCCGTACAGGCTTGTTGGCAGGTCTGCTCTTAAATAAATTGGGTACCACATTTTCTTCCAGACTTTCAAAGGCCCTAGTATCTCTAAAAAAGGATGTTACGCCTATTAAAAAATCCTGTTGTAAAGCTTCACATTCGCTTTGGTTGGTTCTAATATGGTGGTAATAAGCATCTAGTGTTTTAATATTGCTAAAAGCCATGCGTTTCTCCAAACGTCTTAGCATGGTGCTTGGCTTATAGGATCTAAAATCAATTCCAGAAACTCTTAAAACCTCCTCTAAAACTTTGTTATAAACCCCTAAGCCAGAAGAATCATCTACATCAGATGTACTCAATTCTGGCAGAGAGCCTTGAAATTTGCTCAAAACATCCGCAATTTTTTCTGGTGTAAGAATAAAATCGACTAGATTGGTTGAAATTGCCGTATTGGGCATTCCGTCAAATTGAGCAGTGTCGGGCTCCTGAACGATAATGGTTCCGCCGCCTTCTTTTATAGTTTTGATTCCTCGCGAGCCATCTGATCCTGTCCCAGACAATATAACTCCGATACTTTCGTGCTTCTTTTCTTCTCCTAGAGTATGGAAGAAAATATCGATAGGTAAATTGAGATTCCGCTTTGGGCCCTTATCCAAAAGATATAATTTATCGCCCTTTATATGTAGATTTTTATTTCGCGGATTTAAATAAACGCAATTTGGCTTTACGGACATTTTATCCTCCGCTGTATAAATTTTCATCTTCGTATGCTTAGCTAATAATTCAGCCATTAAGCTTTTAAAGTCTGGCGATAAATGCTGGACAATTACGAAGGCCATCCCAGTATTTGCTGGTAGATGGTCAAAAAGTTGTTGGATCGCATCCAATCCACCTGCTGAGGCGCCGATGCCGACGATATTCAGTTGTTTGCTCAAATTGATGTTTTTAATAAGGAAAAATTAAAGCTCCACGTTTTGGTTGATTGTAGAGACCTCGGCCTTTTCTTATTAATATAACAAATGAAAGTAAATTCTTACAGATTTGTACTACTAATTTTAAAAAGTTATTAAAATTAAATGTTATTAGGTATAGAACAATGCTCAGATAATTAGAGTTAAAACGTTTTAACAAAAGGATTATCTAAAATTTTAATCTGGATGAATTAAATCCAAAAAAATCACCTTTGGGGTGTTTAGAACATCCTTCGGTATATTTTCATCCTTAAAAACAAAAACGGTATATCCTTTTAGTTGTAATTCTTCAATTTTAGTAACACTAGGCAGCTTTTCATAAACCGTCATATCGGTATAAAACATAGCTTCAATGGCATGAGGATAATTAAAAAGTACATTTTTTGCAGACCGTCCAATTTCCAAGGTTTTAAGATCTTGAACCCACTCTGGTTTTCTATCTTTTGAATCGAAAGGCTTAATTCGTTCGATCGAATATCTAAGCGGTAAACCAAGGAATAGAATCCAAATGGAAATTGTAACCCATCTTTTTTGCAATTTTTTTCCAGCCTCCAAAACCCAAATAAAGAAATGAGCCGTAATACTAAAATAAGCCGGAGCAGAAAATAAAATATAGGCCTGCATTTTCGTTTGTGCAAGGGAAAAAATAAGCAAGGGGACCAAAGTCCAAACAAGAAAAACTACATATTTTACTTCCCTGAGATTTTTTAAAGCTTTTACAACAAACCAAACAAGGGGCAAGTAAACCAATTCACCGTAATTTATTCTAATCTGATCAATAAAATAAAAAGCAGAACCTTCCCTTCCATCCAAAACATTTGTAAAATGTTTCCAGTTAAAGGACGCCTCCCACGCTGCTTCTTTTGGAAATCTCTCATAAATATAAAATTGCCAAGGAGCTGCAATTAGAAAGGCTATTCCACAAATTATTAGAAAAGAGATGAGCAAGGATTTAAAACTAAACTTTTTTGAGCCTAAGGCCATTAAAAGCCAAATGGGTAAGATGATAATGGCTGGCAACCATTTGGATAAAATGGCACATCCCAAACTAATTCCTATCAAAAAACAATAGATCATTTTTTGCAATTGAATATGTTTTACTGCAAAAAAAATCCCCAATAAAATAAAGAACATAAAGAAAACATCAGGGTGATCTGTAGCTACTCTACCTGCTGTGATTTCTACAACCAAACCATTTACAGCCATTAAAAACGCTGCAAAAAAACCCGTTTTAGCATTGAAAAAATACTTGGCAATTTGAAAAACCAAAACGATAGTTAGGCTGCTTAAAACAATAGATGGCAGTCGAAGGGCAAGTTCATTAAAACCAAAAAGGGCTAAACTTCCCGCCATAGTCCACAAAGGCAATGGCTGTTTATGAACCCAAATATGGTTTCCCGACCAATTTCGAAAATCATAATCTAAAATTGGGTTTTTATATAGTGTTGGTTTAAGAGGATTGTCTATCAAATTTTTGGCAACCAAGGCGTGAAACCGTTCATCCCAATCGTGGAGATAAAAATCTGAAGCTGTAAAAACTCGAAGGAATAATCCTCCAAGAACCAAAAGTAGCAAAGCTTGCCTTTCCTTCCCTTTAACAAAACTCTTCCATGAGCCAATAAAAACTAAGGCCGAAATAAGAACTAGGGTAATTCCAATAAAGGTTTGGTTCATTTAAATTTATTTGGCTTTAACAAAACTATCCTTTCTTTTTTAGTCGAATTGCCTTTCAATATCTATTTGGCCAATTTAAGAATTCGCAAACCGCCTTTTAAAACAATAATAAAAACGCATAATCCAACAACTAAATCTGGGAAGGGAGAATTGAAAACCAACACCAGAGTGGCGGCCAAAATAACGCCAGCATTAATGATAATGTCATTGGAGGTAAAAATTAAACTAGCCTTCATATGCTCTTCCTCATTTTTGCCTTTAGCGAGTAAATAATAACAAACACCATTGGCAATTAATGCCAAAACAGAGAGAATTATCATGGTTTTATAATCCGGCGCCTCCGCTAAAAAAATAGATCTTCGAACTAATTCAACCAATCCCAACAGGGCCAAAGAAATTTGAATATAGCCTGAGAATTTGGCTACATTTTTCTTTCGAATTCTCGATTTACCAACCGCCATTAAACTCATTCCATAAACAAAAGCGTCCGCGAGCATATCCAAGCTATCAGCCAATAAACTTATTGATTTGGAGAATAAACCTCCAGTAAATTCCACAAGAAAAAAACCGAAATTCAGAACTAAAACAATCCATAATACCCTTCTTTGAGAATTATCTTCTTCAAGATTTATGTTCTCCACAACTTCTGTTTTCTTCAATTGAGACCCTAATTTTAAGGCCTCCAAACTTTGGAGAATTGGCTCAGGGGCATCTAAATGAAACACCAAAAGATGACGGTTTGGAATATCAAATTCCAATTTTAAAATAGACTCCATGTTTTCCAATTTCAGCCTGATTAGGCTTTCCTCTGAAGGACAATCCATTTTATCAATTTGAAAAAGACTTTTGTTCAATAGGGAATGATTTTAGGAAAAATGGAAATATAGTATTTTTGTCTTTCCATCGAAACAAAAAATTTGACAAATCAAATAAGAAGATATAATTTTAAAATTAGCCCTAAGCAATTGATTATTCTTTGTTTGATTGCTTTCTTTTTTTTTGGTGGAATGGCAGCAATTATTTTAAGCTCCAATGGCTGGGAATATGGCTTTTTTCAAATTTGGACAATTATTCTATCTGGAATATTTCTATTAATGGGCATTGCCTGTCTATATCCATTATTAAATATTAAAAAGCACGTTAGGCTTAACAATCATCCTGAGGAATACAAAGGAGAAAAAGTGGCAAGAGACCGAAGAAGAGTGTATAATTTCTTCTTTTTTATAGTATTCATTTTCATACTTGGACTTAATTATCAAGTAATTTCCAATCAAATCCATTCACCCAAAATTAATGAGAATACGCTCAAAACATTTAAAGCCAAATTATCTCGGGACATAGATTACCACCGAGCCACGAGGGGTTCAAGTAGCTTGAGTTTATTTATTGAGGGCAAGGATTCTTTGGAATTTGAAATCCCCTATCCCTCTTTCAACCAACACATTGCTAATGAATTGTATCAAGGAGATTCAATACAACTTACTATTTTGGCAGATGATTACGAAAAGTGGATATCCAAAACAATGGCTTTTGAATTTAATGATTTACATGTAAATTATGGAAATATTGTGCTTTATGGAATCCAGAATTCCAATTTCATTTTTTGGGATATTGAGGAGTTTCAGAATAAAATGAACCAAGACAAAATCATCAACTTTTGGATTGCTTTCGTGATAGATTCTATTCTTGTAATACTCTTCCTATTTAAATCTTTTCGGAAACCCAAAGGTAACAGCTGAAAACCAATTGAATTTGCTAAATAATATTTTGGATTGGAAATTGCAAATGGCTTAAAAAGCTACAAACCTTATCCATGATCAAAAATATACTTTTCCTAATTTTTGTAGGCATCCCCTTCTTCGGATTCTGTCAATTTGAAATATTCCTTAACGATGATGCCAGCATAAACATAAAAAATCCCAGCCCCCATCATTTCTATTACAATCACCCTGATTCCAATTATGCCAAAGAATTTTATTCGCCGACCTTCCAACGAAAAAAAGGTTTCCATTTTAAGCCAGAGCATTATTTCAGAATAAACCCCTTTTTATTTCCTACTTACGGAGTGGAAAATTACAGATACCTCTTTTGGGAAAATGATCAGCTGAAAATCGCAGATATTTTTAGATGTGGAAATTTTGGACAGGAAAGGAG
This sequence comes from uncultured Cryomorphaceae bacterium, assembly GCA_937129395.1. GTDB lineage: Bacteria > Bacteroidota > Bacteroidia > Flavobacteriales > Schleiferiaceae > CAKZNE01. Next base: position 6,957 of record CAKZNE010000231.1, read on the forward strand.
ATACGAGTTTTACCTGGATCTGGAGTATTCCAGAAATAGGAGACTAAAAGAAGTAAATGTTCGAATTCCAATGGATAGCAGTTATATCCATTGTTCTCCAAATTTCAAATCGCAATGGAAATACAAATACCAAGGCAAGAAATTAAAAACCATTCGAAAAGATGGAGAAATATATACCCGTTTTAATTATTCCAAAAAAGGAGAATTTTTAGGAATGATAAACGGCAGCAGTCCTTTAAAAAGTAAAGAGATTGTAGATTCCATAAATCAAGTTCTTAAGGCAAAAAGGGCGAATCCATTTTTATATTCTGATTTAGTGGCATTTACCTATATGGAGTATGGAGAAAATGGTCTCCAGAATGCTTTTTACCAAATAAGCATGGGCAGAGTCTCAAAGATTAGTTTTTATTACGATTCATCTCAACGATTGATTGAAATCACAGAATTGTGGCTGGGAGATGAAAATTTTAGACAAAAAGTTCAAATTGAGTATGATCCTAATTCAAAAATTAAAAAGGTGGTTCTTTTTAAATATGAAGCCAACTGGCCTAGCAAAATATATGATAAAATGGCTTGGACTTATATTCTCAAGGATGAAAAAATAAAGCAAATTGAATTTCAAGATTGGTCACTATTAGGAGGAGAAGATCAATTGAAATATAAACAAGAAGCGCCAATTGAGGTAATTGAAATGGAATAATTAAACAGCCCCTACAGTAAAATAAATTGAAGAGTAAACTAAAATAACCAAGTAGCAAGGTTTACAAAATCTATCATCAATCAAATAATATTACTAATTTGATGCCCCCTTTAATTCTCTAATCTTGGTTTATGAAAACTCAAATTCTTCTCGCCCTTGTATTTGGTCTATGTTTAAACACATTTGGCCAAACCCATTCCAAAACAAAAATTTATTATCCATCGGCTCAATACCATTTGAACAAAACAGATAAAGTTTCGCTTCAAAAAATGGTGGATAGTTTGCCTTTAGACAGTAATTACCAAATTGTAATCCGAGCCTATACAGATAGCATTGGCAATCCAGAAAGTAACAAACTCCTTTCGCAACAGAGGGCAAACGGGATTTATAATTATTTAAAAAGTAAAAAGGTCCTCGAAGAAAATGTGAAGTTGGAATATTATGGAGAAGGAAGGAATTTTAGAGATCCCAGGTTTTTAAAACCTGAATTGGATCGCCATGCTCTTGTTCAGGTAATTATTCCAAAAAAAGAGGAAGCTTGGGAATCATACAATGGCCCAAGATTGAGTAATTTTTACAAAAATTCAAAAACTAAAGAAAATGAATTTTTAATAAATACAGATTCAGATACCATTATTCGGTGTTCGGGTGGAACGGTTATTAAAATAAACAAAAACACATTTGGTTTAAAGGGAAAGTCCCTGGAAAAGGAGATTATTGTTTTCAGGGTACGAGAAATTCTAAGCAAATCGGAAATGATTTTGGAAAATTTAAGTACGCATTCGGATGACAAATTTTTGGAGTCTGCTGGCATGGTTCATTTAAGTGCCACCCTAAACGGAATTGAAGTGGACGTTCAGCCTGGTAAACCGATAAGTATTTTAATGCCAAGCAAGGTTAATCCAAAAGATTTTAAATTGTTTGATGGACAAAGAAACCCACATGATAGTTCTATGAATTGGAGGAATCCCAATTCAAATCTCTTTGCTCAACCTATGGATGGACTCTTCAATTGTTTAGCATTAAATCTTTCTGCACAAGGGCCGAATTCATGCCCATTCTTTTTTTGTAAAATTAAACGTTTTTTTAGGAATCTTAGGCCAAAGCCATCGGCCATTAGACCTCTTGTCCGCAGTCAAAGACCGGAAGGCAATCCTTGTGGTTACTTGAATAACTTGCTTTTGGAACAAGGAATAGATATTAGCGGAGGGATAAAAAACGAAATTTTAAAACCTCTCTATGAAAAATATGGTGTTGGGGACATTTATTCGTTGGTAAGAGCAATGGAAAATGAAAAATTAAAGGAAATTGAATTGAAAATCAAGGATCAGTCGGTTAATTGGGAGGATTATCAGTATTATGTATTTACTAGGGAAAAATTGGGTTGGATAAATTGTGATGCTTTTGTAGATTTTAGGGAGAATCAACTGACCAACTTAAATATTAGAACTAAACCTGGGGAAAGCACGGATGTTAAATTGGTGTTTAAAAACAGGAACTCCATAATGCGCTCAAATGCGACGATTCAAGGTTATGATTTTAACAGAATTCCAAAAAACAAAAAAGTATGGGTGGTAGCGATTAAGGAAGAAAAGGGTGAAATGTTTTTGTTTTTGGAAGAAATAAACACCTCAGCAAAAACGGTAAATGTAAATTGGGTAAAATTGAATTTAGAAGAACTTCAAACCAAATTAAAAATATTGGATAGCTAAATCAATTAACCCCAAGTGAATAAAAACTCGACAAACGTGCCTTTCTATTTTTCACCAAAAGCTCAATTAATTTTATTCTGGCATTGATAAAACCCCATTCCCTTGAGTTAACAAGAAATAGGGAGCTTTCACCATTATAAAAAAGTTCACGTTCTCCATTCAATAAGGCTTGGTAGTCTTTTACCGTTTTCTGAAATAAAGCCAGTTGATCGGCAGTAGTTTTCCATTCATTAATAGAAGACCGAACTTTATAATTTAAACCCCGTTGCTTTTGATTTAATTCCAATTTAGCATCTTGAATTTTCAATTCGTTTAATTTTAATGCTCCTCTTTCCTTTCTAAGATACAGAGGAATTCCTACTTTAAAACCCCAAGCATAATTATTGGAACTGAAATTATTTGTCAATTCTTCTTGATTTGCAGACGATAAGGCATTGTATTTTAAATCCACTTTTGGTTTTAATTGTTCCCGCTTCCATCTTTTGTCAATTTCCAATTGATCAATTTTAAATTGACCTAGTTGCAGGGTAGGATGATTCGCTATTAAAGAGTCAAAATCCAGACCTAGACTATAATCCAAGTCAACAAAGGAGTCTATACCAATTAAACCTTCCGGCTGGGTTCCTAGTTCCAATTCCAGGGGTAAAAGACCATCTTCCCAGAGGAAAATAGAAAGAAGTTGAATATTATTCAGATACTCCAACTCAGCTTGTTGTAGGCTTAATTTTCGATTTTGGTATTGAATCCTGGCTTCTACTGTGTCAATAAATGGTTTATCACCTAAAATTGCTTGTTGTTTTACAGCTTCAAACCTCGCTTTGGCAAGAACAACCGCCTCAATAAAAACTTGTTTTACATTATAAGCCTCAAACCATTGCCAGTATACTTTTCCTGCCTCATAAACCAATTCATTAAGCATCAGTTGTTGCTCTGCCTCAGTGCTTTGTTGAAATATTTTTGCTTTTTTATAAGCTGCTCTTCTTTTGTCGATAAGCAGTCCTTTACCGAGCGGAAGTGATATCCCAGCATATAAAATTCCATCATTTGGCACCTCATTTTCCGGGTTCAAGAAAAGGCCATTATTCAGCTCGTATCCAGCCTCAAACTGAGCGGCAAACCAGGTAGGTATCCTTAAAGTCGTAGCGTTAGTGCTGTAATAAGATTTATCTTCAAAATACTTTTGTGCCAATTGACTATTAAAATTAGGATCAAAGCCCCCCTTGCTTTCTAAAATTTTAGCATCGCCTTCTTGTAGTTTTAGCTTAGCCTGTTTGGCCAAAGGATGATGTTCTTTAACCCTGGAAATAAATGCTTCAAAGGTCAATATTGGATTATTAGAATCTTGTGAAAATCCAGCCTCGCTGCAAAGAAAAAGTACCAGAAAAAATGCTATTCTCATTTGTTTTTGAATTCTGAAGGTGAAGCTTTTTTTACTTTTTCGGAATGATAATAGTCGGGTGGGAATCCATTTATTTGTCGCCATAATTCGTACCAGATAAAAACATTACTTAGCAATGACATATTGCTAGACCCCGCTCCTACCCTTAAATCCTTTGGCCAAGGTTGTTGTTTGGGATCAGCGGAAACTAAAACTCTATATTTTCCATTTTCACTAATAAAATTATCAATGGCATAAACTTTCCCTGCATAGGTTCCATAGCTTGTATTGGGCCAACCGGAAAAAACAATTGCCGGCCAACCATCGAATTGAATCCTAACTTCATCACCTTTTTGCAATAGAGGTAAATCAATAGGCTTTACATACATGGCCACGGCAAGTTCATAATCGGAAGGCATTATGCTTACAATTTGACTTCCCTCTTTTATGTTTTCACCAATCCCTGCTTGAATGGCTTTGGTTATATAGCCGTTCTGGGGTGCTCGAATTACGTATAATCCAGATCTCACTGAATAGTTCATGTACTCATTTTGCAACTTGGTTACAGTTGCTTCCGCATCGTACATGGCAGACAAAGCAGTATATTTATTGGACTCAGCTTTGGCTACAGCATCTCTGTATTGAGAATTTATGGAAGACATTTCAATTTTGGCATTCATCTGAGAATTTCTACTGCTAAGAAGCTTGTTCTCCTTCGAAACCATATCCGCTTGTACCTTTTGTAGGGACAGCCTTCTTTTTTCCAAATCGGTTAGAGAACGTAAGCCCTGTTTGTTCAGATTCTCCATTCGAATTAGCTGATCCTCGGCTATTTTAAAATCAATCAAACTCGCTTGAAATTCAATGCTATCACTTTTTACTTTTAGTTTAGACTGCTTAAACTTGTTTTTACTTTGTTCAAGTTTAAGTTTCATGGTCTCCTTCAAGGCATCAATTTGATTGTTTAAAGCAGTAATTTTTTCCCGATAACTTTTTACAGACAATTCCTTGGATTTGAGCTGATCTTGAGTTCTTTCCAAAAGATTTGGATCAAAAAATTTGTCCTTTATTTCAGAAATAAAAACAATGGTATCCCCTTTTTCTACAAAATCTCCTTCTTGCACATACCATTTTTCAATTCTTCCGGCAATTACAGATTGAATGGTCTGAGGTCTTTGCCCAGGTCGAAGTGTTGTAACATTTCCTCTAGCATGAATGGTTTGCGTCCAGGGTAAAAACATTAGAATTATAAACAAAATACAAGAAGCAATTAACATGCGAATTAGAACCCTCCCGGATTTTTTGTTTTCTACCTTATTTAGGCTAGCATAACGCTTTCGATCAATTTTACTTCCGATTTTTTTTGGTGAAATATTAAGCATTATCCAAGGATTTAAAATTAATAACATCCTTTAATTCATCATAGGTTCCGGTCATATTTATTTCCCCCTTATTCATAACTAAAACTCGGTCACTTTTGCTTGCCAGGTATGAATCCTGACTGACTGAAATTAAGGTCCAAGGATTTGACTTATCTGTAAGGAAATCCACAATATTTTTCCTGTCCAAAGGATCTAAATGCTCAAATGCATCTTCCAATAGAAGGAGTCTTGGTTTATCTGCTATGCTTCTAGCCAGCAGTATTTTTTGAACTATACTTCTTGGTGTTTTCCTTGGATCGGAATTTAGAATGGTGTCGTATCCATTTTCTTGGCTTTTAACATAAGAATCCAAGCCAACCTTATTTACCGCCCATTTCAAATTTTCGAAACTCGCTGCCTCTCGTCCAATGCATATGTTTTCCCTAAGACTACCTTGAAACAACTGCTCTTGAGACAGTGAGTCACCCATTACGGATCTTAAGGATTCTAGGTTTAGATTGGTTTTTGGGATTTCATTATAGGAGATGCTCCCATCTTCAAGTTCAAATAAACCAGCTATTAATTGTAGAAGTGTACTTTTCCCAGATCCATTGGACCCTACAATCATCAACCTTTCATCACTTTGTATTTCAAGATTAATATTTTTTAAAGTCGGGATCTTTTTCCCAGGATATTTAAAGCTTAGGTCCTGGAGACTAATTGAAATTCCACATTCACCGCATTCACTTTCCATATCAATACCTTCATCATTTTCAAGTTCCAAATCCGTAACCTGGCCTATTTTCTCTAAAGAAGTAAGAACATCATATATAGTTTCAATAGCTACAATTAATTTCTCTACAGAGCCAATAATCAAAAGAATAATGATTTCGGCGGCAACAAATTGTCCAATATTCATTTGTTGATCCATCACTAATAAACTACCAATTACGAGTAATCCTGCGGCAACAATAACCTTAAATACCACCATTAAGGAATACTGCTGTACCAAAATTTTAAAATGATTTTCCCTGGCTCCCAAATAATCGTTGTTATGTGCCTCTACCCTTTCTAAAGGCAAATCAGTTTTTCCTGCCAGCCTAAAGGTATTATTTGTTCTTGCTAGTTCTTGCAGCCAATAAGCAACTTGGTATTTATATTCCGATTCTTTAAGGCTACTATTTAAACCTTTTTGAACTGTAAATCTGAAAATAGCATAGACAAGAAGAATCAAAACAAATCCAAAGGCAATAAAAAAAGGATGATAAAGACTTAGGAGAATTAATCCGAAAATTACTTGGAGAACAGCCACAGAAAAGTCAATCAACATTTTAGAAAGTCCCTTTTGAACAGACACAATATCAAAAAATCTATTAATAAGCTCAGGAGCAAAATGTTTATAGAGTTTTTCCATTTTAATTCTCGGAATCCTATATGCAAATTCAAAAGCGGCTCTGGTAAAGATCCGTTGCTGTAAATGCTCTGTGATTTTCAGTTGATAGATTTGTAGAAGACCTGTAGCCCCAATTCCAAGAATTACAATAACCACCAAAACAATCCAGGAGGTACTCATTTGTGCACCTTGAATCTGGTTAATTATGGCCTGAATACCAAGGGGTAAGGATAGATTTACAAGTCCGTTGAAAACAGCGTATACATATATATTGGTAATTTCCTTGTGGTCAGGTTTTAAAAGTCTCCAAAATCTTTTATAGGGACTTATCGTCACTGCTTTCTCTCCCATTACTAAAAATTCATAGCGCTTAACATAATTTTAAGCTGATTAAATTGCGTTCCATGCAAATATAATAGTAATACTATCATTTCCTATTTATTCCTACAACTTTTGATTAAAAAAGGTTAATTTATATTTTTGAACCGCCAGAAATGGTTTGTCCTTCCCTGCCGTTTAACCTCAATCCGAATGAATTATAAATTTCATAGTCGAAAAAAGGTTTCAGTTCCAGCAAAAATTTCACGTAGTTCCTAATTGGCCATTAATTAGTAAATTTGCACATCCATTTTTATTTAACCGGACAGATCATCGCAACTATGGAAGTTTTTGACAATACTGAAATGAGACATTATGAAGTTCAATATGGCGAAGTATTAGCGATTATTGAATATCAGATTCAAGAGAAAAAAGTTTTTCTAACCCGTGTTGATTTCCCAAAACGCTTTATTGAAGAAGGGAAAGCGGACAAGATGATCGAAACTACTTTGAATATCATTGAAGAAACTGGAATGCGTGTTGTACCCATGACCAGAATGGTGAAGCAATATTTCAAGGATCACAAAGAGCGCAGAAAAATGCTACCTGTAGGAATTCACCTATAATATACAGTTTAATTTATTTCCACTTTACATTTTCCAAGCTTTTCACTTTAAGGCTCGGAACCTGGTATTTTCCCATTTCTTAATTTTGAATTCTGGAGTTTTATACCCTAGTTATTAGAATCTCATGCAATCTCATTTTTGAAAAGAATAAAAAATCATTGATGTATCAATTATTTTTTATATTTGCCCAGCGAAAGTCAAAAAATGGATATATCAGATATAGAAAATGTAATTCTTTTCCAAATTGAAAAGACCAATAAAACAGCCAAGCAATATTCTCAAAAAGAATTGGATCGTTTAAACTTGGGCATTACAGTGGATCAATGGGTTTTGCTCAAAATTATTGAAGAATCTAATTCTACTTCTCAAAAAGAAATTGCCCTAAAATCAGTAAGAGACCCTGCCTCCATTACAAGAACCCTAGACATATTGGTAAAGAAAGGATTAATAATTCGGGAAGCTATACCCAATAACAGAAGACAATATAATATTCAACTTACCCAAGCAGGAGAATTTTTTGTAAGGCAAAATATGCCGATCATAACAGAACAACGCAAACAAAGTGTGAAAGGATTTACGGAAAAAGAATTGACCCTGCTTAGCGGCTTTCTTTTAAGAATCCAAAAAAACATGACTTAAAAAATTTATTCATTAAATTGATATATCAAAAATTGATCTAACACATAAACTATGAATTATACACTTTTCCTTATTGCACTAATACCAAATCTGCTTCCTCTCAAAGAAAAAACGATATCAAAAAATAACATGAACATTCATTGGCATTTTGAAAACGATAGGGTTCATTTTAAAATAAACGCACCAACCTCTGGCTGGATAGCTATCGGATTTAATCCAAACAAAGGAATAAAAGGAAGCTATTTGTTAATGGCTCGCGTAAAAAATGGAAAAGCAGAAGTGGTAGAACATTATACCCTAAGCCCAGGTAACTACAAAAGCTTGGAAAGTTTAGGGGAAAAGGACTTGGTTGAGAATGTTAAGGGTGAGGAATTGAAAAATTTTAGCGAAGTGGAATTCTCACTGCCAATTAATTCCAAAACAAAATACCGTTACAAGCTTAATCCTGGAATGGACTATAATCTAATAATGGCCTTTAGCCGAGACGATGACTTTAAACATCATTCCATGATGAGAACATCAACACAGATAAAACTTTAATAATAAGTATCAATTTAAATTTAAAACCCATGAAAAAAATCATGCTTATGAGTCTTCTTAGTATTTTTAGTTTAGGCTCGATTTACGGACAAAAAGAGGAAAAAGCCATTAAGAAAGTGGTCAACGCTTTTGCAGAGGCTGGAGACAAAAACGATGTGAAATCCTTAGAAAAATACCTGGATCCAAATTACCGAGTTACCATGAACAGATTGTTTGGCAGCAAAGAAGTTTCAGTTGTTTCACGATCGGTTTACATCAGTAAAATAAAATCCAAAGAATGGGGCGGCGACAAGCGAAAACTGACTTATTTATCTATTGTAGTAAACGGAAATACCGCCGTGGTACATGTAAAAATGAAGGGTGAAAAGGCTACTTTTATTTCCCTATTAAATTTAGTAAAAAACGAAGAAAACGATTGGCAGCTTATTAGCGACTTGCCAATAATTGAATAAAATAATGGCGGCTGGATCTAGATTTGGCCGCCATTCCTACTCCTGTAGGTCAAAACCTTACTTTTGCGGAAAAGAAATACCATTGGAATTTTTCGACGATCAAGATTTTAAAAAAATCAATTTTCAAAGCAGCACTTTCAAAAAAGGAGAGTACCATAATTGTACTTTTTCCGATTGTGATTTTTCAGACCTGCATCTTTCAAATTGTGAATTTGTAGAATGTGAATTTTTGGAATGTGATCTTAGTAATGCCAATATCGCCAATACGGCCTTTAAAGATGTTCGTTTCGAATCTTGCAAAATGCTTGGTTTAAATTTTGGCGAGGCTATTTCCTTTTTATTGCAATTGAAGTTTACAAGGTGTAACCTCTCCCATTCTAGTTTCTACAAACTTCCCCTTAAAAATACAAGCTTTCTGGAATGCAATTTAGAATCAGTGGATTTTGAAGAAAGCAATTTAGAATTCGTAAATTTTTCAGGTTCCAACTTAGCAAATACCCAATTTGACAAAAGTAAATTATCCAAAGCCGACTTTACCGAGGCCAAAAATTTTAGTCTCAACCCCGAAACAAACATCCTTAATGGTGCTCGTTTCAGCAGAAACAACATTGAAGGGCTTCTAGGGCATTTTAAAATCGTACTCGTTGACTAGGTAATAATTAGCCCAAGACATTATCACCAGGGCTGTGATCAATATTATTTGTAATTTCACAATTCTAGATTAATTGGCGTTATTATGAAATTATTCCTTTCCACCTTCTTATTCTGTTTAATTAGCCAAACCACCCTTGCCCAGATTGAGGAAAAGGCTGGAAACAAACATGCCTTCGGAATAATTTATGGTTCCACCACGGGAAATGGAATTGGGTACAGGTACCATCCAAGTAAATTGGGAATTCAATTTGCATTTCAGCCAAAATTTGACAAAGAAAATCATGATATTTATTCTGGGATTTCATTGCTTTATAGGGTAACCGAAAATGAAAAAGTAAATTTCCTATTATTCAATGGGCATCGTGTTCACTTCTCCAACAATTACACTTATTCTCCTGTGGATGGTGTAACTGAAACCGTAGACAGTGAGTATAATTTAGGCTTTGGCGTAGGCTTGGAATTAATAATGTTCAAACGACTCAGTCTTAATTTAATGACAGGATATGGCGCCTTCGATAATTTTGAAAGAATAAATTTTTCTGGAGAATTTTCTCTTCTATATAGAATTTAATTTCCCTCAAAAACACCTACTCAACTCTATGAAACATTTACATGTCCTTTGTTTAATATTTATCCTTTTTATTGTTCCCACAGGAAAAGGTCAATCCCAAGAAAAAGAAACCTTTAAATTCTCCGAAAAACAAATTGGAATTGCTGCAGGAATGAGTACTGGATTTGGCCTATCTTATCGACAATATATTAATCGCTATGGCTTTCAAATTTGTTTGGCACCAATTAAGGATGAAGACAACTCCCTTTATAGCTTAGGGGGCACCTTCCTATACAAAATAAAAGATGCAGATCATATTAACTTCTTTTTATATCAAGGAAATCACTTTATTTACACTGAAAGTAAAGGGAATTATTACGACTGGAATACCATGGAACAAATTTATTATAAGAATGTTGATAGAGAAATGGTAAGCAGTGCAGGTTTTGGAATAGAAATACTTATGGGTAATTTCGTTACAACCAATTTAATGACAGGCTTTGCAACCTTTGAATCCTACCAGCGTTTAAGCATGACTGTAGAAATCGGTTTCTTTTTTAGATTTAAAAAGAACTAAGGTTTTTTAATTTTTTGGATAGCCTCCGGGTAATTCACCATTTGAAAATTTGTTATCCCTTTTTTTCCTGTAAAGGGTAGTTGACTTGCAGGAATTTGAAAACATTCTGCCTCACTTTTCGTCACATGAATCTTAAAGAATTTTCCTTTTTGCAATTTCTCTGCAAATTTTAAATTCTCCTCACCTCTTAAAGTGAAAGCCACTGTATCCCCGACATTCAAATTGCCCAATTCCACATTTCTCACAATTCCCCATCCATCGTATCCTATTTTTCCAATATCACTTTGGTATTTTCCTCCAGTTCCCTTTAGTTCAATGTTGAAAATAAGCTGAGACCTTTTCGTAACAGTCCATCTATCATCAGGACCAAGATTGGCCTTTTGAGCGTAATACTCTGTAGTTCTTATTACTCTAAAATAGTCCTGTCCACGTATAATTAAGCTATCTCTTTCCCTTGGTAACCAAACACCGGCTGGATAATCTGGACCAAAAGGATTATACCAAGCATGAATAAAATATTCACCCTCCTTTATCAAACCTAATTTATGTTCGCATTCGATTTGGTTTTCCCTACCTAAACAGGTGGCATTTATTTCATGGTAAAACAATCTTTCCTCACCAGGTTCTAAATGGATTAAATTATATCTAATACTTTCATTATGTGGAATTTCTATGTCTCGGTTTTCAGTCAAAATATGTCTCCGCCTTTTATCTGTCAATTCAAAATAAACCATTTTTAGTCCATCATTTTGACTGCTTGGCCAAGGAACAATTTTCAAAGAATCCGAAACATTTTTAAGACTGAACTTTACATAAATCCTTCCCCCTTCTAGTTTGCCGTGGTAATTATCATGTTGTCCAGAGCTGTTTACAATGGATAATCCAAATCGGACTGAAAAATTGTGCTTTTCAATTTTTTGATTTCTTTGATTGATGCTATCAGAATCCTTTCGTTTTTGAATATAGCCTGGGCAAAACTGGTAGGATATATAAGTCAATTTACGATTGGGAACATCTACGCCCCACCTCCAATACAGTCGATCTCCATAACGTTGTTTTAGGGTTTGAAGAGTAAAACAAATTTCAGCAAGGGAATCTTTGGTTTCAAAAATTACGGTAAGGCTTCTATGAAAAGTAAGAGTGGTTAAAATAAAGGCATCATTGCGATTCCAGAAAACCTCCTTAACACAGTCAAAATTTGCAAACCAATTTTCAAGACTATCAATTCGTTCGTGGTTATTATTAAAACTGCGATCCTTTCTTATCGTTCTAACTTTTGCTTTAAAGAGGGATTCAATTTCTTGAAAGTTTGAATTATATGCAGCATCGCAAAGGCTATTCTGGGAGAATGAATTTAAGGGAAGGGCTATATAAAGAAACAGGATAACAAGGTTTGGGTATTTCATTTCGAAAATCAATTTCCACACTTTTAGCAAAGAGCTTACCGAAAAATTAGAATAGTATATTTTGGTCAACAAGCCAATGTTTAAAAATAAATAATTAACCTTTTCAGCCCTGCTCTATCCCTTTAAAAACCTGACTAATCTTCTGGTTATGAGAATTAAATATTATGAAATAATCATCAAAATTTAAAACAATTCTTAAAAGTTCTCAATTTGCTTTTTTTAATAATGTTTGACATTCAGCATTTGTGTTGTACATTTAGTACCACAAGGCTTTCCGAATGCCTTTACACCAATGAACTACCTTAAAAACGAACTATACACTTTAGTTAAAAGTGACTCGGAAATTTTTGATTTTATTCAGAAATCTGCCTTGGACGGAATGTGGTATTGGGATTTGATAAATCCTGAGGAGGAATGGATGAACGAAACCTTCTGGAAAACATTAGGAATAGATCCTTCAACCAAAGAGCACAAATCAATTGAATGGCAAGATTTAATCCATCCCGAAGATCTTAAAACAGCTTACGGAAATTTTCAAAAACATTGCGAAGATCCCAATCATCCCTACGACCAAGAGGTGAGATACAGACATTCTGATGGATCAACAGTTTGGATTCAATGCCGTGGGTTCGCCATTCGGGATGATCGTGGAAAACCAATCCGAATGATCGGGGCCCATACCAATATCACAAAGCAAAAACAACAAGAACTAAAACTCAGCGAAAAAATTGAGCAATACGATTTAGTAGCGGAATCTGCCCAAATTGGTACTTGGAAAGTTGATGTTGAAAATAGAATTTTTGAATGCAATAAAATCTGGGGTCAGCAAATAGGTTACGAAATAGAAGAGGTTGATTCTTGGAAAGAAAACCCACTATTTTGCTTTATTCATCCGGAAGACAAAACAAAGGCCCTTGATAAGTTTAAAAAGTATCTAAAAGAAAAAAAAGGAATTTATAAGGCTCAATTTAGAGTTCAAAATAAAGCAGGTAAATGGGTTTGGATTCAAGATCGTGGCAAATACCTCCAAGATTTAAAAAACAATTCATCTACCTTAATTGTTGGATCTAGAAAAGATATTACAAATCAGATAGAGGAAAAAGAAAACCTAGAAAAGGCCTTTGAACTAAACCGATTATTTGTTGATCAAGCCCCAACTGCAATTGCTATGTTTAATAAAAACATGGAATATTTAGCAGCATCAAGACAATGGTATCTTGATTATAGTATTACTATTCCAAGTGTGATTGGAAAATCGCACTATGAAATATTCCCGGAGATTGGAGCTGAATGGAAAGGCCACCACCAAGCTTGTTTAAAAGGACATATTCAAAAAGCGGATGAAGAAAAATTTGTAAGGGAAGATGGAAGCGTTCAATGGCTGACCTATGAAGTTAAACCTTGGTATGAATCTGAAGATAGCATTGGTGGACTAATTATGTACACAGCAGATATTACATCCATTAAAGAATCGGAAGATCAAATTCAGACTTTATTAGATGTGGCAACTTCGCAAAATAAAAGGTTAATGAATTTTGCCCATATCGTAAGTCATAATTTAAGATCACACACCGGCAACCTAAAAATGTTGTCCGAATTAATGAAGGAGGAATATCCTGAAACTTCAAATAATGAGTTTTATCCTTTGGTTGAAAAGGCCATTAAAAATTTATCTGAAACGGTTTTAAATCTTCACGAGGTAGCCGTAATCAATCAAAATTCGGATGCCCAACTTTTAAAAATTAATGTACTTGATTATGTAAACAATGCCATTGAAACTGTACAGGCAACAATTATTAAAGAAGGTGCTGATGTTCAATTGGAAATTGATCCAAAGGAAACGCTAATGGGAATCCCTGCTTATTTGGAAAGTGTATTTTTAAACATTTTGACCAATGCTCTAAAATATAGATCTGAAAAAAGGTCTCCCAAAATTGATATTCGGTTAGTAAGAAGAGAAGGGTTTTCCGAAATTTCTTTTTCCGATAATGGAATGGGAATAAATTTAAAAATGAATGGCTCCAAACTCTTTGGGATGTATAAAACATTTCACAACCACAAGGATTCTCGTGGCATTGGTCTGTTTATTACGAAAAATCAGATTGAAGCTATGGGAGGAACTATCATTTGTGAAAGTACCGTAGACGAAGGGACAATATTTACAATAAAATTAAAAAATGAAGACAATTGATTTAGCCTGTATAATTGATGATGATCCAATTTATCTTTTTGGAATAAAAAAGATGATGGAAGTTGGGCATTTATGCAAAGGCTTCATGGTATATAATAATGGCCTAGAAGCACTAAACGCCCTTAAGCCGATGTTGTCTAATGATGAGGATTTTCCTCAAATAATCTTATTGGATTTGAATATGCCTATTATGGATGGTTGGCAATTTTTAGATGAAATAGTCAAGATTCCAACCTCCAAAAAAGTAACCATTTATATAGTATCCTCTTCAATTGATCCTATGGATCTAAAAAAAGCGAAACAGTATTCGGTGGTAACCAATTACCTAATAAAACCTATGACCATTGCCAATTTAGAAAAGGTAGTAAACAGTATTGAAATTTAATTGGCTTTATAAACCGGCCTTTTCCTTTAAACAGAATCAAAATTAATGGGTTTTGAAATCCTAAAAAGATTTAGATCCAAATGAAAATTGAAACAAAAACAGAATGTCATCTTCAGTTGTAGATTCACCATTAGGTTCAATATTAATTGAGGAAACCAACAATCATATCAGTCAAGTTAGATTTTTGGATGATGACGAAACTCCCGAACTTTTTGATGAAGATCACATCCTTCAAAAGGAAAGTAAACAACAATTAAAAGCCTATTTTTCCTCCAAGCTTCAAAAATTCGACCTGCCTTTACTTTTTAATGGTACCGAGTTTCAAAACAAAGTCTGGAAGGAATTAATGGAAATCCCTTTTGGAAAAACAGTTTCTTACGGGGAGTTGTCGAAAAATCTTGGGGATCCAAATTATGTTAGAGCTGTAGGAAATGCCAACGGTAAAAATCCAATTTCCATAGTAGTCCCCTGTCATAGAGTTATAGGATCCACCGGAAATTTAGTTGGATATGCTGGAGGACTTGGCCGAAAAAAATGGTTACTGGATTTTGAAGGAAATCAGATAAGTGGTCAAGGCCAATTATTTTGAATTTGACTTCCTAAGAATCACCACAAACTTATCAACAATACCCCTCTTAGAATAAGTGCTTTCCTATATTTGCAATGGATGGAAAATTTTATTGTTTCAGCAAGAAAATACAGACCTCAAGCCTTTGAGGAAGTAGTTGGTCAAAGACATGTGACCAATACACTGTCCAATGCAATTGACAAAAACCATCTTGCTCAAGCACTATTATTTACGGGTCCGAGAGGAGTGGGAAAAACAACCTGCGCGAGGATTTTAGCTCGAATGATTAATCTTGATGACGGTATTGATCCAGACCAGGATTTTGCCTTCAATATTTTTGAATTGGATGCCGCCTCCAATAATTCGGTTGATGATATCCGAAATTTAATAGACCAAGTAAGATTTGCACCCCAAATTGGAAATTACAAAGTTTATATTATTGATGAGGTGCACATGCTTTCTCAGGCTGCCTTCAATGCTTTTTTAAAAACCCTAGAGGAACCTCCAAAACATGCCATCTTTATTTTGGCAACTACAGAGAAACATAAGATTATTCCAACCATATTAAGCCGTTGCCAAATTTTTGATTTCAAACGGATTACTATTGAAGATATTAGTTCTCATTTAAAAGAAGTAGCCGAAAAGGAAGGTATTGCAGCAGAAGCAGAAGCCCTTCATGTGATTGCCCAAAAGGCAGACGGTGCTTTACGTGATGCTCTTTCCATATTTGATCGTATTGTTTCCTTTGCCGGAAACACAATTACTTACAAGGATGTAATCGACAATTTAAGAATCCTTGATTACGATTATTATTTCCGTACAACTGATGCTATTTTAGGAAATTCCCAAAGCGATTTATTGCTATTGTTCAATGAAATTTTGGATAATGGTTTTGATGGACATCTATACCTGAACGGTTTAGCTTCCCATTTTAGAGATTTGTTAGTTTGCAAGGATAAAAGAACTCTTGAACTTCTTGAAGTTGGAGAATCTACCAAAGAACGATATAAGGAACAATCGCAAAAAACAGAAATGGCCTTTTTACTTAGAGGCCTTAAATTGTTGAGCGAATGTGATGTAAAGTATAAAGGAACCAACAATCCACGGCTACTTGTAGAGCTTTGCCTACTTCAACTCACCGAGCTTTTATTTAGCACGGAAAAAAAAAACTCTAGTCAGCCCCTAGGTTCGGAAATTACCAAAGCCAATGTTCCTAAATCCAATGCCAAGGAAGTTCCCATACCAAAAGCTTCTTATGGATCCATTGCCAATTCTGCACCTTTAAAGGTTTCAGAAATCCCTTCTAAACCCCTTCAAAATACAGAAGCTCAATCGGCACCAACTCCACCGCCAATAAAAGTTAGTGCTCAACCCGTGCCAGTATCAAATGGAAGATTAAAAAAGGGAAAAAGCAGCTTTTCCATAAGCAGTGTTTTAAAAGGTGAAGAAATAAAACAGAAAAAAGAGGAAGAGGAAGAGTTTGATGAAACGGCTGTAAACCCGGCATTACCTAAAGATGAAATTTCCAGCAACAGATTGGAAAATCTTTGGAGGGAATATTTGGAACAATTAAAAAAGGACCTCAAGCATATTACCTATAATAGTTTAGCAAAGGCGCCTATTAAATTAAAAGAGGATTTTTCAATAGTTATAGAATTACACAGTAAGGCACAGGTTTCAAATTTTGAAGCTGAAAAAAGGTTTCTCCTCAAACACCTAAGAGAAAAACTAAATAATTATTCCATTCAGTTTGTAGTGGAAATGACCAAAACAGCGGCAAAACTAGAACCTTATACACCCCAAGAAAAATACGAGTATATGGCCAAAAAAAACCCATATCTCAACGAAATGCGAAAAAAACTAAATTTGGATTTAGAGTAAGAAGCTTTATTAATTCTTAGTTTTTACTTTTGCAAACTTCAAACAGATTTTAATTTTAAAATAAACAATGGATAAAATCAAAGTTCACAATCCCGTAGTAGAGTTAGATGGGGACGAAATGACAAGGATCATTTGGAAATTTATTAAGGATAAACTCATATTACCTTACTTGGATCTAGACATCAAATACTACGATCTAGGAATGGAAAAAAGGGATGAAACTGATGATCAGATTACCATTGATGCAGCCGAAGCCATTAAAAAATATAATGTAGGTATTAAATGTGCCACCATTACTCCAGATGAAGATCGTGTTGTAGAATTCGACCTTAAAAAAATGTGGCGCTCACCAAATGGAACCATCCGTAATATTGTTGGCGGTACTGTTTTCCGTGAGCCTATTATTATGACAAATGTTCCTCGTTTGGTTCCAGGTTGGACGAAACCAATTTGTATTGGTCGTCATGCCTTTGGAGATCAATATAAAGCGACAGATACCGTAATAAAAGGAAAGGGAAAGTTAACCATGACTTTTACCCCAGAAGGAGGTGGTGAAGCCACAACTTTCGATGTTTACAATTTTGAGGGTGATGGCGGTGTAGCCATGAGTATGTACAATACCGACGAAAGTATTTACGGATTTGCACATTCTTGTATGAACCAGGCTTTAACTAAAAAATGGCCTTTATACTTATCTACCAAAAACACCATCCTAAAAGCTTATGATGGTCGTTTCAAAGATATTTTCCAGGAAGTATATGATGCTGATTACAAACAAAAATTTGAAGAAGCAGGTATCACTTACGAACATAGATTAATTGATGATATGGTAGCCGCTGCCCTTAAATGGAATGGTGGTTTTGTTTGGGCTTGTAAGAATTACGATGGTGATGTACAGTCCGATACAGTAGCACAAGGTTTTGGTTCTTTAGGATTAATGACCTCTACCCTAGTTACACCCGATGGAACAACTATGGAAGCCGAAGCTGCTCATGGAACCGTTACACGTCACTTCCGTCAGCACCAAGCCGGAAACAAAACGTCTACCAACCCTATTGCCTCCATTTTTGCTTGGACAAGAGGATTGGCTTTTAGAGGAAAATTGGACAACAATCAAGACCTGATTAAATTTGCCAACACCTTAGAAACGGTTTGTATTGACGTGGTAGAAGGTGGAAAAATGACCAAGGATTTAGCTTTACTCATCCATGGAAAGGAAATGACTGAGACAGATTACCTAACAACAGAAGGTTTCTTAGAAGCCTTAGATGCTGAATTAAAAAGTAGATTGGCTTAATCTCCAATTTTATTATACAATGAATAAAAAATGTTACTCTTTGGGGTAACATTTTTTGTTTGTAATATTAGGGTAATGAAAAAAATAGCGTTGATATTAATCCTTTTTGGGTCGATGGCATTTGGTTTAGCATTAAATCCATACGAAACTTATAACAAGGTAGATCTATTAGGGGATGTTATTACATCCAAAGACAAATCCTTTGTAAAATTAAAATCCATTCATACAACCAAATCAAATGCCTATTTGAGGGAAGAGGTTTATGAG
>CAKZNE010000232.1 GCA_937129395.1 uncultured Cryomorphaceae bacterium
TGGTTCATATGGCTGAATCATTACGAAGTAGCCCCACATCTGAATTCCTTTCCCAACAACCTTTTTTCCTTTTTTTGTCTGAAAGAAAAACATATGCTCAAAAAAGGAGCCTGCAACATTGACCTTATCTAGGGATTTTTCAAGATTGTCTTGATTATTAAAAATGTTAAGATTGAAATAGCTTCGACTCTTAATTTTATTAGGATTTCCAGTCAGTTTGTAAGATTTCACAAGCTTCCTTTTCTTGAAAGTCTGAAAAATGTAGAGGGTATTGTTGTGTAAATAACCAGATAGAATATTGTGTTTTTCCTTATTTTCTTTTTTGTCAAAATCTGGATATTGCTTTATTATCTCCTTGAGAGGGTCTTTAAAGAAAACCTTAATAGTCTTATCATTAATCTTGAATTTGTCCACCCGCTCAAACGAGTCGAGATTCTGAGAAAAAAGGAAAGGTGAGAAAATCACCAAAACCATTGTTAATTTTAATTTCATTTGGTTGTGTTAAAAGGGGCAGCTACAAAAGAGTTTTTAATCTAGATTCGAAAACATTCATTTTGGGATTATAATTAAAGTTTGATCTAACAGTCAAGTCGGACCGCCGGAATGCGAGAATTTCCAACTGTGGTTAATAAGAACTAAAGTTAATATTTATTACTCAATAATACTTGAGTTTAACCTTTTGCTGGGAGTTGTTATCTTATATTTAATTTTTTTACCTGGATATGATCCTTCAAGATACCAGCAGATTAGTTGTCGAAAAGTCAAATCCAGAACCTCTCGGTCAGGGCCAATAAATTTTGGCTTTGGAAGTTCCAATTTATTCAAGAATACGAGCTCAATTGCCTTCATCGGAATCCAGATGGGTAAACTCATTAGGTTGGCGAAAAACAAGGAGGGTTCCGTTATTTCATATTCAGAATGGAAGTGTTTTAAGTAGTCGAATCCTCCATATTCAAGTTTAAATTTCTCCACAAATGATTCAAGCATTTCTAGATTATCATCACCTGATAAAAACAAATCTTCCTCTACTTTGGTATTGAGATTATTTACTTTCTCAAAACTATAGTCCTCAAGAAATCCCTTTACAGCCATGTAGGCGAGCCTCAGTTTATCAAATTCAATTTCTTTTTCTTCCATTTTACTCATATAGATAAGGTTCCTCATTTTTAGCCAAATTTTTAATGTTATTTAGCACCCTCGTCCTATATCTTCTCAAAAAATGATTTCCGAAAAGCCAATTTATTGGATAATATCCGGACTTGTTTGAGAATAGGGTATAATCATATTCAATTTTCGATTTAATGAATTGCTAATCAATATATTAGGGTAATATATCAATTATTAAAAGCTTGGTTTCGTTCTAAGTCTCCCAGAAATATCTTGAATATAAACCATGTGATGATTATCGTGTTCTGAAATGAAAGACAATAAATCTACTGGACGCATCATAATTTTTAATCGTGGATGAAAGGCCTCGTGCAATTGAGTTTTCATATTTAAGTTTTGAATTTGGGCTATTAATTTTTTACGTTCTAATTTGAATGAATCCAATAGTTGGTCAATCGAAGTTTTATTATGGTTGGCATTTTCAGTTTTTGTATTGCTCATATCCGCTGCAACTAATTCAAGCGATCCATTTTCAAACTGCTGAAATCTGTTCATCCATAATTTTTCTAAATCTATTAAATGACCAATATGTTCCTTTATACTCCATTTTCCTTGTTCTTTTTCTGAGAGTTCTTTGGCACTGAGACTCTTTGAATAATGCTCAATACGAATGGCGGTGTCTTTTAGATTACTCAATATATTTTGTGTCCATCCGGTATCAATTCCTTGGTTAAATTTATGATCTGTCCACTTTTGCCTTTCCATCACTAAAGGGTTTTTATTAGGTTTTCGAATTAGTTGTTAAGAAATCTCTTTGCTGCTAATGGTTTTTCTTTTTTTAAAATTTTGCGAATAGGGTAGATTCACCAGCTGACAATAAAGTCTAGGGAAAAGCTATTAATAAAATTTTGCTTTTAATTTATCCCAAAGGCTTATTTTTTCATTTTCTTCCCACATCTTGGTATATTTTATTTTATTCCAATTATAATCTAAATCCTCGATGGTCTTCAATTTCAATCCTTTGATATTTACTTCAATCAAACCAGATTTTAAATATTCAGACATAACTTTATAGAAATTGATATTCGCTGTTTCCACATTATCTACCTCTAAGCTTATTTGGGAATTTAATTCTCCAGCCAATTTATTCCACAATTCAGCATCTGCAAAATCCGAATTATAGCATATTATTGGCTTTTCACCATCCGATTGAATCAAGAATTGTACAATTTCTTTGAAAATTTTGGTTCTATCATTTAGATCCAAATCCATCTTTGTCAAATCGTCAATATAAACCCTATTGCCCCCGATCCACGTAGAATTTATCCTGTATTCCTTACCCCTTAATTGGTATAAAATTCCTTCAAATCGAAACCCGAATGAAATATGGGGGAAGGATTTTGTATTGATTTTGGACATGCTTGGAATTTATGATTTAGGACTTTGAAAGATTGGGGTTTAATGATTATTGTTTGCTTCTCTTTAATTGAGAAAATAGGTTTGACTATTAGAAGGCATTCAAATCAATGTTTGGATGGAAAGTTTAAAACCTTGGTAAGAAAGGCTTAATTGCACAGGGAATGAAATGCCTTATAGGAAGCTTTATTTCTTAATCAATTCTTCAATATCGGCTTGCAACTCTTTTTCGGCCCCAATAATATCAATCATCATCATTTTCACTATTATTTTCTTGTTTCTATCGGCCTTTTCAAAATTTTGAAATATATATTCCATTTGCTTTTCCATTCGCCTATACAGGTTTTCTTTCCTTTCTGCAATATCCGATAAGGCCGATAATTTTTCGTAATCAATTAATTCAATTTTAGAGTTGGAAATGGCATTCCAGGAATTTGTTTTTATGCTTGGCATATGAATGCCATTAGACCGCATTATTATTTCATATAAAGTAAAATTCTCATTATTCATATAGGTTTCAAGGGTGTCTAATGATGCCAATTGTTTGGGAATCACTCTACTAATGTCTGCGCTGCTTTCTGCCAATTCACTTTCCATTGAGGTGAAAATTTTTGCTAGGTATTCTTTATCCTTGTTTTCCTCATTCCAGTTATTAATAAAAAGGGCAATCAAAATCCCAATTATTATTGGAATTATCTCCTTAACTATTATGTTTACTATTTTCATTTGTAATTGTTTTGAGGATTATGAATTTTATTTAATTGAAGCTTTTATATTCTTGTGCCCCATTAAAAACCCGATTATTTTCAAATGGTTTGTCCAATTTAGTTTTTAATCTGAAAATTCTATATGCTTCAATTTTTCAATGTTGAATTTTCCTATTCTAGACTTGGAATACTGACAGTTATTTGCAAAGACCATTTTATTTTCCTAGCCTAAACCCGTTTAGAGAAAATTCTCTTATCTCGCAGTTTCGTCATTGGTCTTTCGAAATAATTGAATAAAAAAGTTGAAGCTAAAATAACTATGGTCCAATATATTAAATACTTCAGCAAACCATCAACACCACCTGTTGGCGGAAAATTACTTTGAATTACTTGGGCAACCAGGGCAAGGTTGATTAGGTACATGGAGTAGGAAATTTTACTAATGTGTTGGATAGCAGCAGGAATGAAGCCAGAACCTTTTTTATAAGATTCTGCAATTGGGAGAAATAGCATGGCTATAAAAGGACTCAAGGAAAAGAAAATGGTTTGCTTGTATAGGGAATGCGGAGGGGAATCGTAGTTTACTATGAAAACCAAGAGGATTGTGCCCAAAACGAATGCGGGTATTTTAATTTTTTTCCAAAACTTAGAATAGTAATAATAAACCCAGGCAAATAAAAGTCCGTAACCAATACTGTCCAGTCTGCATAAAACGGTTTTTCGAAATGTTACATCCCACCAAAAGCCATCAATTTTTGGATTGTAAATACTATACCTATAAATCAAAGGCATAGTAATCATTATTATAGTTGCTACTAAAAATGAAGATTTGCTGGGGAGTATTTTATATAGACCATAAATGAGTAATGGTGTAAAAATGTAAAACCATTCTTCAACGGATAAACTCCACGATTCCCAGAAAAACTCAAAAAAGGGTGTGCTAAAATTGTGGGTGAAGGTTAGGAAATGGAAATTAAAATACTCCACGCTGCCATTAATAATTCCATACTTTACTACTATATAATTTAGAAGTAGAATTAAATAATAGTTCGGTAAGGTTCGAAACCATCTTCGTTTCCAAAATTGAATTAGATCTGGGACTTTAAACTTATCCTTTTTGTTCAGTTCTTTTAGAAGTATCCCGCCAATGAGAAATCCACTTAGCACAAAAAATATATCAACACCATCAATCATTTTGAAATAGGGGAAGCCATCCAAAATAGTATCGGTAAGCATAAAACCGCCATGTCCCAAAACAACAAGAATAATAGCAAAGGCTCTAAAAATGTCTAGGCCAAATATTCTATTATCATCTGTTTTCATTGTTGTTCTTGCCAACTCTTCGGTATGGATTTGTGAAATGAAAATCGGCTTTGATTTTCAGATAAGGCAAGCAATATAGGAAATACAAGGGTTTTTCCACGGAGCAGCAGGGGTCAATGAATTTTATATTTTGTGTTTGATGAAAAATGGAAAAAGTTCTTGACCCGGGCGGCGGTTTAAAGGCTAAAAGTCTTTATAATATGGAAGAGTTTGCCTAATGGTAAGTTAGCTTTTTGTGACTTAAATAGGCATTTATCGGACTTTTCTTCCTCTGGTTTTGGGCTTTTACTTTTTGCAATTTTCGGCGATCAAAATTTCAACCTCCTTTCCATATTGATCTGTAAATCCCAATTCAAGCGCTCTCCTTAAGTCGGCACATGCCATATCAATTCTGGCTTTTTCTAAATAAATCAAAGCTCTATTTTTAAAAGCATAGGAATTAG
>CAKZNE010000233.1 GCA_937129395.1 uncultured Cryomorphaceae bacterium
ATATTTTAATTTTAGGCCACAAAACTAAGCGAAAATTTTTCGTTTTAAGCCTCTTGTCAGACCTTTGCAGTATGAAAATTCAAAAATCAGATTGGGCGAAAATAATTACGATAGGATTTATCTTTTTTGCTGGACTAATTGCCAGTTATCAAATTCTAAAACCTAGCCCTCGATTACCCATTTATAATCCGGCAGATTTGGATGAAAGCTTGGTGGATGAAGAAGTGCAAAGAAAAGGACGAGATCACCGAGTAATGAATTTTTCTTTGGTTTGCCAAACGGGAGATACTATTAGTCAGAAGAATCTAGAAAACAAAATTTATGTGGCTGACTTTTTCTTTACTACTTGTCCGGGTATTTGTAAAGATATGGCTGTTCAGAAAAGGAGACTACAAGAAGTTTTTAAAAATGATGATTTGATACGCTTGGTTTCTCACTCTGTTACTCCAGAAACGGATTCTGTGGAAGTGATGCAAGAATATGCTGAAATTCAAGGGGCTATTTCTGGGAAATGGTATTTGCTAACT
This sequence comes from uncultured Cryomorphaceae bacterium, assembly GCA_937129395.1. Classification (GTDB taxonomy): domain Bacteria; phylum Bacteroidota; class Bacteroidia; order Flavobacteriales; family Schleiferiaceae; genus CAKZNE01. Next base: position 528 of record CAKZNE010000233.1, read on the forward strand.
GGAGATAAGCCTCAGATTTACAATCTCGCTCGAAAATCCTACTTCGCAATTCAAGATCAAGGGGGAAATGGAGATGAGGATGATTTTATACACACCGAGAATTTTATTTTGGTGGACCAGAAAAAGAGAATCCGTGGTTTTTATGATGGAACTTCTGAAGAAAGTGTAGATCAATTGATTAAAGACATTGCCCTTTTGAAAGAAATGGACTAAGTATCCAATGAAATTTTCATTTTCTTAACCCTTGCTTCCATAGATTCAGAACTTAATTTGTCCCTACTCATCCGATCTACCATTATTGGAAAGGAAAAAGGACTTGGTTTTTCTATAGTGCTAATAACAATCTGCTGTTCATTTATTCTTTCAAAAGCTTGTCTTAATCTTCCTTCTTCTAATTGAAAATCCAATGCTTCTTCATAGGCCTGTTGCAGCAATAAATTATCAGGTTCATAATCTTCAAAAACACTAAAAATAAGTTGGGTTGAGGATTGTAAATGCCGGTCTTTAATTTCTTGTCCGGGGAAACCCGTAAAAACCAAACCCGCTATACTAGCAATATCTTTAAATCTGCGTTTTGCCATTTCCACAGCATTTACACTTTGCATAATATCCTCTCTTAAATCGTGGAGGGTAAAAACATCCGAATCCAAAGCCTCCTCCAAGGGAATTTCTGTATCTGCCAGAAGCTCAAAACCATAATCATTCATCGCAATGGAAAAGGATAAGGGTTTGAAAAGAGAAATGCGATAGGCCAAAACCGCCGCCATTCCTTCGTGAACCAGCCGTCCTTCAAAAGGATAAAAGAAAAGGTGATATCCTTCATCGCTTTTAAATTTTTCTATTAAAAACTCATTCATTTGTGGTAAAAGCGAACGCTCTTTTTGAAGATCAATTAAGGGTTTTATTAATTGAAGCTCTGGTTCATTGGCCAAATCCTTATCCGCATCATTTATCTTTTTTCGAAGCATAGCTCCCATTTTTGCAGAAAGAGGCATTCTTCCACCTGTCCAACTAGGCACCTTTCCATTTTTAGTTCTGGATTTTTGAACTCTCGCTACCAAACCTTTAAACTCCACTAATTCTAAATTTTCCCCAGCAAACCAAAAAACATCGCCCGGTTTTAATTTGGATATAAACCATTCTTCGGTAGTTCCTAGAAATTTCCCAGACATAAATTTCACCTTAATCATACTGTCCGAAACAATAGTCCCCATGCTCATTCTATGCCTTCGAGCAATTCTTTGGTTGGTTACTTTTAATAAACCATCAACATTCTCCACCTTATGGTATTCATTATATCCAGAAAGGGATTTTCCTCCTTTAATTATAAAATCCAAGCACCATTGCCACTCTTCTACTGAAATTGATTGGTAGGAAAAAGTATCTTTTATTTGATGATACAATTGTTGAGGATCAAAACCATCTGAAACCGCTAGCGTGATCATAAACTGGATAAGAACATCAAAAGATCGGACATAAGGATCTCTGTTTTCCACCAAATTTTGAGAAATAGCCTCGCGTAATGCGGCAGCTTCTATAAGTTCTAAGGTATGGGTGGGAACAAAATAAATTCTACTCGTAGCGCCTGGTTGATGGCCACTTCGTCCTGCCCTTTGCATAAAACGAGCTACGCCTTTCGGACTTCCAACTTGGATAATCGCATCAACTGGACGAAAGTCTACCCCTAAATCCAAACTTGAGGTGCAAACCACAGCTTTTAACATACCAGTATACAAAGCGTCCTCCACCCAAAAGCGTAAATCTTTGGAAATGGAACCGTGATGCATGGCCATAATTCCTGCCAAATTTGGGTCTTCCTCCAAAATTCGTTGGTACCATATTTCGGCTTGAGAACGAGTATTGGTAAAGATTAAAGTGCTTTCATTTCTATGGATCAAAGGGATTACCTTTTTCAACATTCGGATCCCTAAATGTCCAGCCCAAGGAAGGGTTTCCACCTCATCGGGTAAAACTGAAACCACTTCGATTTTCTTTTTAATATTCGCTTTTATGACGCTGGTTTTTGAGCTTGGAAAATTTGGTCCGACTAAAACCTCCAGTGCTTGATCCATATTCCCAATGGTGGCGGAAATCCCCCAAATTTTTAAATCTTTTTTAATCGTTTTCAGACTAGAAATTGCCAATTCCGTTTGTACAGCTCTTTTAGATCCCATGAGTTCATGCCATTCGTCAACGATTAGAGCTTCAAGGTTTTTAAAACTATCTCTATATCCTTTTGAGGCCAATAAGAGATGTAAGCTTTCGGGGGTTGTAATAAGAAAATCGGGCATGGATTTTTTTTGCCTGGCTCTTTCAGCTGTGCTGGTATCTCCTGTTCTTACACCTATTGTCCAGCCCAATTCCATTTCTTCAATTGCCTTTTCGGCGGATTGATTTATCTCTTTGGCCAAAGCCCTAATTGGAGTAATCCAAATCCATTTTACACCTTTCGATCTGGTTTTTGTTCCAGATAATAAGGCAGGAATCATTAATGAAAAAGTCTTCCCACTTCCGGTTGGAGCATTTACCAAACCGCTATTTCCATCGGCATAAGCCTTCCAAGCCTTTTTTTGAAAGGGGAAAATTTTCCAGTTTTTAGATTGGAACCAAATTTCTGCTTTTGGGAAAGTGGATTTCAAGAAAATAATATTAGTCACTCAAAAATACCTTTTACTTTTGGCCTATGAACAAGGATTACAAGTATTGGGTAGAAAAATTGGAAATGTTAGCCCATCCCGAAGGTGGTTTTTACAAAGAAACCTACAGAAGTGATGGTCTCATTCCCAAGGCTGCTTTGGATTCTTCTTTTGGTGGAAATAGAAATCACAGCACGGCTATTTATTTCCTTTTGACGGCCGAAAATTTTTCCGCTTTTCATAAAATAGCTTCAGATGAAGTTTGGCATTTTTATGCAGGAGACGGTTTGGATATCAGCGTAATCCAAGAAGACGGTACTTATGAATGCATCCATTTAGGAAATGGCGAAACGGAAGATCAAGTATTTCAAGCTGTAGTTCCGGCAGGTGCCTGGTTTGCCTCAGAACCCACCAATAAAAAGGGCTGGGCATTAGTAGGTTGTACAGTTGCTCCAGGTTTTGATTTTGAAGATTTTGTAATGGCGAAAAGAGCGGATTTACTTCGGGAATATCCGCAGTTTGAGGAGCTTATTGTTCGGTTGACAAGGGATTAATATTTAATTCAAAAATGAAAATATTGAAGGACTTGGTAAGGTATTATTTTCCGACACAAAATGGGTCATTTAGAATTTGAATTTGCTGAGAAGGGTTGATATTTTCATTATTTTCCTTTAAATTAT
>CAKZNE010000234.1 GCA_937129395.1 uncultured Cryomorphaceae bacterium
CAAGCCATTACGATTGGGCTTTGAAATTTCTAAAAAAGCAAATCGCCTAAAAAAGGGGACTTTTAGTTTTACTAAAAGCATCCTTAAAAAAACGCTTTTATTTAATTTGTTCGGAATCTATTAATTGCTGAAACATTTCATTAACCGCCTTATCCAATGAACGGTAAGTCATTCCTAATTCTTTTATTCCCTTTGAATTATTCGCTTTCCATGGATGTCCAATGCTTCGACTAACTTCCTTCCGGCTCATTCCGGCAAGAGGTCCGAACAACCACAACAGCCATTTTGGAAGATTCTTTTTTGGGAGGGGATATTTCGCACCAAAATTGGGTCTTAACATATCCGCTAATTCCAGAAATTTAACCGTTTCTTTAGAAGTAATATATCTTCCTTGAGCGGATTCAGTATATCCTGCCAGAAAATGGGCATGGGCAACATCTCTCACATCCACAGCTCCAATACTCATTTCTGGCGCCCCCATTTTCATCATTCCATTTCCCATTTGTTTCATAATATCAAAACTCCCCGAGGTGGCCTTTGGATTGGTTCCTGGTCCAACAATAAGTGATGGATTAATCGTAATCAAATCCCATCGATCTTGGTTCTTTTGCATTTTCCAGGCCTCTTTCTCTGCCAAAAGTTTGGAATAGGAATAGGCTTGGTGATTTTCGGAAGAAGTTGTATTCCAATTCTCCTCAGTAAATTCCCCATCCAAGGCATCCTTTAGGTCTATCGCATCTCCATAAATTGCCGCACAACTGCTTGTTACTACAACCCTTTTCACAGAATTACATTTGTTGGCAGCATTTAAAACGTTTTGCGTTCCGTGCAAAGCAGGTTCAATAAGATCCTTTCGGTTATTCTTTACTTTCAATACAAAAGGGGAGGCTGTATGATAAACTAGCTCGCAATTCTCCATCGCCAATTCATAAGAGCCTTCTTCCAGTAAATCTGCTTTGAAAAAAATAATATTCCCCGGACTATTTTCAGCCATATCCAACAAATGCTGAACTTTCCCTAGGTTGTCTGGGTTTCGGACTGCGGCATGCACATTAATTCCATTTTCCAATAATTCCTTTACTAACCACCCAGCTAAATATCCAGTGGCTCCAGTTACCAATACTGGCTTTTGTTTGTCAATTTTCATAATTTTATTTTCTAAAGTGAAGATTCACTTATTTTATTTAGATATAATGGGAAGCAGCTTCCACAACCTTCTTTGAGTTACCTACAAAAATACGCTCATCAATAATTATTACTGGCCTTTTGAGGAAGGTGTATTCCTCAATAATCCATTGTCGCATTTCCTCTTCTGTGAGATTTTTATCCTTTAGTCCAAGGGATTTATATTTTACTGCTCTTTTACTAAAAAGAGCTTCATAACTTCCTGCCAAACCTTTCATTTCGTCTACCTGCGACGGGCTCATTGTTTCGCTTTTAATGTCCTGAAGGATTACTTCTGGACCAGGTTTCAATTCCTTCAGAATTCTTTGACAGGTGGAACAAGTCGATAAATGATATATTTTTTTCATTGATGGTTTTAATTAAGGAAATTAAATGCGCTTAACATTAAGCTAACATAGCCGCAAAAACTTAATCTTCTGGTAACTTTTCCTAAACAAAGATGATAGTCATTTGCAGAATTAAATAATATAGTGTTATGAAAATCAAACATTTGGCTTTAAGCCTATGTCTGTTGGCCTTCCTTCCTTCTTTTTCGCAAAAGAAAAACAGCCCGCCTTTTGGAAAAGGACTCTTCAATCTCGTTGGTAAAGATAGTTCCTATACCATGAAAATTGGAACAAGGATGCAATTCCTAACAATTTCTACCTGGGACAAGTTGGATAACGATGGATTTAAAGATCCGCAACAGAATTTTTCAATTCGCAGGGCAAGATTAAAGTTTGATGGTTTTGCTTATTCGCCTAAATTAAAATATAAGATAGAATTTGGTTTATCCAACCGAGATCTTTCAGGTGGTTCTCAGTACACAAGTAATTCTCCCCGATATATTTTAGACGGAGTATTGATGTGGAATTTTTATGGGAATTTTGAATTTTGGATGGGACAAACCAAACTCCCTGGAAATATAGAAAGGGTAATTTCCTCTGCCAACTTGCAACAAGTGGATCGCTCTTTATTAAATAGCCGCTTTACAATTGACCGCGATCAGGGTTTTCAGCTAAGACATAAATTTAAGCTCGTTAACAAATTCATTGTAAAAGAAAAACTAGCTATTTCTCAAGGGGACGGTCGGAATATGACTACAGGAAACCTTGGTGGCTTGGAACACACCGCTCGTTTGGAATTATTCCCTTTTGGCGATTTTTCGGCTTACAGTGGTGGAGATCAAAAAAGAGAAAAAAGCCCAAAACTAATGTTGGCCGCTACTTATGATTTTAATCAAGATGCTGTTAAAACACGGAGCAACCAAGGTTCTTTTATGCTAAATGATATTGGTTTTTTTGAAACAGATATTCGAACTGTTTTTATTGATGCCATGTTTAAATTCAAGGGATTTTCCTTTATGGGAGAATATGCTTATCGTGATGCAGAAGATCCAATTGCCAAAGATTCTGATGGAACTTTAACCGGTGATATTGTACAAGTTGGAAGCGGACTAAACCTTCAAACTGGGTATTTATTTAAAAGTAATTGGGAGCTTTCTGGGAGATATACAAATATAGAATTAAACGAAAATATTACTGGGAACAATCCTGAAAATCAATATACTTTAGGATTGTCTAAATATCTTGTAGGACATAAATTGAAGATCCAATCAGATATTAGTTACCTCACCGAACTGGGAAAGGCAGATGAACTTATGTGGAGACTTCAGGTGGACATTCATTTTTAAAAAAACATTTTCCAAGACCCATTTTTATTTTCTATTGCTATTGTTAAGATTCTTGGGCTTTTAATTCTAGAATCTTGCTAATTAACTGTTCAGCCTCAGCTGCCTTCAAATCAGAGGCAGACCTATTGCTGTGGCTCAAAGCGTAGGATTCATCAATTAATTTTCGGTATTGTTTTTCCAGTTTTTGAACTTTTGCTCCCTTCCCAAATCCAAACATTCTTATTTATTTTTAAAATACTCATTAATAATTTCCTCCCGATGTGAAAAAATACTTTTCAGCTTTGGCCCTACAATTAAAGGATGAAACAATCTTCCTATAATTCCCAAAGGCACTTTGTAAAACACCTTATCGGTCATCAATATTTTTCCGTTTTTCTCCTCAAAATGATGTTCGTGATGCCACATTGAATAGGGCCCAAACCGTTGCTCATCCACAAACATTTTGTGGTAATCCACGTGGCTTATTTCGGTTATCCAATTGCTACGAATCCCTGGTAAAATCCCAACTCTGTAGCTAATAATCTGACCTTCGTACATCTTAACTGGCTTTTCTCCTGTAATTTTAAAACCCATTTCTTTGGGCGTAATTTTTTCAAGATTACTTGGTGAGGAAAAAAAATCCCAAGCCTCCTCCATGCTTACTTCCAGTTCTTGAGTTACCCTTAGGGAATATATTCCCGAATGCTTACTAATTTTTATCAAGCCAATTGTTTTTCTATAAAACCAAAATGCCTACAAATAGTTTATCAAACAAAAAAAAATCTTGGACAATGCCCAAGATTTTTCATTTTAATTTTCGTTAGGCAGTTGTGCTCAATTCCTTGTGTTAAAAGTTATAAGCTAAACCAATACTCATTCCTAATCGATAATACCGTTGGCGTATTTCTGAATATTGTTGAAAACTAGAATTAAGTTGAAAACTACTTATTGCATTTAACCTAACACTAAAGCTCCTAGTAATAAAACAATCCAGACCGGCTTCAAAAAGATAATTGTATTGGATTGGTGCTACCCATTCACTATTACTAAGACGCACATCACTTAAATTGGTTGCTTCAAAATTTAAATATC
>CAKZNE010000235.1 GCA_937129395.1 uncultured Cryomorphaceae bacterium
TTATACATGCCTATGTCCCCTCTCATTTTTGCAGTTTTTTGAGAATCACTATTCCCGGCTTGGATAACATGGTTTTTAGATACACGATGGAAAAAGGTAGTATTAAAGTACTTCTTATTAATTAGGTATAAAAAATTGGCTCGATGCAATGGAGTATCTTCAAAAAGGCGAATTTTAATCTTTCCAAAACCAGTTTCAATTTCAATTATAGATTCTTTGTTTAGACTGCCATATTCCAAAAAAAACTCAGTGGCATTTTCGCTACTGAGTTTTTCCTCTTTAGTATAGTCCTTCTTCTTTTCTTTTTTTAATGAAGGTTTTAAATCAGCATCATTTTGAGCCTTACCCTTTTGAGAACAAGAGAAAGTTCCAATTAAAAATAAAGCCATGCTTAGCTTTGCAAAAAAAGAAATCTTCAATTTTTTTAGCTTTTAGAATTTGAGACCAAAATAATTAGGCCGACTTTAAGGGACTTACAACTTCATTATCCTTGCTTAACAATTTTTCTGGTATGCTACTTTGGATAATAGATTTTAATTCTTGAATTATCTTTATTTTCAATTCCGCTCTAGTATAAATCATACTAATTTCTCTAGATGGTTTCGGATCAGCTATGGCTTTCACATACTTCTGGTCTTCCGCAGCTAAATCAATGGCGTGCAGGTAGGGAATCAATGTCATCCCAAAACCTTTCTTACTTAGTTTGATCAAAGTCTCAAAATTTCCAGATTCTAAATCAACTGGTTTTTTACCACTCTTAAGTTTTTTATTGCAGATATTTAAAATACTATCGCGAAAGCAATGGCCTTCGTTTAAAAGCAAAATATCATCTACATCCAACTCCGAATTGGTGATGAAAGATTCATTAAACAATCTGTGATTTTCTGGAATAAAACCCATGAAAGGCTCGTAGTACATTGGATTTTCAATAATTCCCTTTTCATCTAAAGGAGTTGCAATAATTGCTGCGTCCAATTCATCAATCCTTAAAAGCTCTACAATTTTTTCCGTTCTAAGCTCTTGGATTTGCAATTGAATTTTCGGGAATTTCTCATGAAACTTACGAATAAATCGAGGAACTAAGGATGGCGAAATGGTAGGTAAAACACCTAATTTGAAAGGCCCCTCCATCTGATTTTTAGATTCTTGTAATATTTCATTGATTCGGTGCGATTCGTTTAACACTGTTCGCGCCTGCTCTATTATTTTAACTCCAATGGAAGTGGGTTTTACAGGATGTTTACTTCGATCAAAAAGTAAAACCCCAAGTTCCTCTTCAAGCTTTTGAATCTGCATGCTTAAAGTAGGCTGAGTAACAAAACTTGCCTCCGCAGCTCTTGCGAAATGTCTGTGATTATCTACCGATATTAAATATTGTAATTGAGTTAATGTCATGATGTTATAGTTTTATCTAACGAGATTTCAAAAGTAATAAATAATATTGATTTAATGGTTGAACATTGATTAATTTTTCATTAATCGATTCTCCTATCTTCGCAAAAAATTAAAAACATGAAAAAAGCACTTAGCTTAATAGTAGTAACTCAAGCTTTTCTATTATTGTCAGGATGTTCAAGTCTCTTTATGAAATCCGACCCCTTGACATTAAATTTAGAACAAGGCAGCACTCACAATCTTGTTCAGGAAACAAATGTTCAAGCATTTTCTGATGCAACCATGACGGATGAAGTAATGAATATGAAAATGACCATAATGGTTGATTATACAGTTTCAAAAGTTGCTGAAAATGGAAACCTTACTGTAGACGCAAAGGTTTCTGCGGTTAAACTTAAACAAAATATGTCTGGAATGGGAATGAATTACGATTCTCAAAACCCTGACTCTACGGACGAAAATGGAGAAATGGCTTCGGAACATTTTGATCCTATTATAAATCAAATGGTAATTGTTAATTTGGATAAATACGGTGAAATTATTAAGGATGAAAATGCAGAACCTGCTGTTCCTGGCACAAACCCTGAAAGCTTAATAAAACAAGTTTTTTCAAAACTGCCTGGTTGCGAATTGAAAGTTGGAGCAATATGGATTCAAGAAATGGACAGTACTAGCACTGTGGAAGCCCCGATGATTTATACCGTGGAAAGTGTAGATAAGGACAAGGTCACTTTTACTTTCACAATAGACAAGTCCAAGTCCAAGGATACTGATGCAATTTCTGATTTACAATCTGGTGGAAAAGCGATTTACAATCGTAAAACTGGAAAGTTAATTGAAACGACCAATAACTCTACAATGAAGGGTAATAGTCCTCAAATGGGAGAATTTTATATGGTAAGTACTACAAGCATTAAAGCAGTAAAATAATTTACAGTTGAATTACCTAGAGTTTGAATTTAGACTAAGGAAAATATTGGAAGAAGACCTTCCCGGTCCGGAATCCCATTTTAAAATGGCACCAGTTAATCGAAAAAGGCTAGATTTAAACCAAATAGACCATACAAAAGTAAAAAGGGCGGCAATTGCTGCCCTTTTTTTTGAAAACAATGGTATCCCCCATCTTGTGCTAACTTTAAGAAACAAATATCCAGGGGTTCATTCAGGTCAGATCAGTTTTCCTGGCGGAAAAAGAGAAAAAGAAGATGTAGATTTTATGGATACAGCTTTACGAGAAACCTTTGAAGAGATTGGAATTGATAGATCTCAAATAACTATTCATCGCAACCTTAGTGAGCTCTATATTCCCCCAAGTAATTTTTTAGTTCAACCTTTTTTAGGAGTTATAAACGGAATCCCAAATTTTAAAGCTGAGGAGAAGGAGGTGCAGGAAATTTTAACGATAGATTTCAATAAATTTTTTGAGCCCAACAACATCCAAGGAAAGAAGATAGAAATGGGCAAATCGACTATCAATGTACCCGCCTACCTTATAGATAGCCACACCATTTGGGGAGCTACGGCGATGATGATCAGTGAATTGAAAGATTTGATTTCAAAATAAGGATAGTTTTTGAATTCTTCTATATTTGAAGCACAGACAGCCAGCCAAAAAAAATGAAAATTCGCTTATTTGATGTTTTCGACAATTCCTTGATTATCAAAAGGATACTCATCTTTGTTTTTGGACTAATAGCCTATTACCGTTTTAATATTGCCAATAAAACAACGGTTAAAGGATCTAAAATTTTAAAAGGACTACCCAAAGGCAATGTGCTTTTTGTTAGTAATCATCAAACTTACTTTGCAGATGTAACTGCAATGTACCAAGTCTTTTGTTCTGCAAAATGGGGCGTTTATGATCGCATTAACATGCCCTTTTATGTTCTAAATCCAAAAACAAATATTTATTTTATCGCCGCCATGGAAACCATGAAGGCTGGGTTGATTCCAAAATTATTTTCCTATGTAGGTTCCGTTTCCATTAAAAGAACCTGGAGATCAAAAGGTAAAGATGTAGACAGAGGAGTGGATCCAAAGGATATTGATAAAATTTTTAAAGCTATGAAATCTGGATTAGATTATGGGCATTTTAGTCGAATGGGAGGACCTGAAAGTCAAGGAAGCAAAAAACTTATTGACTACCAACCTAGCTGGAAAGAAGTAAGTGAGTATTGGACAAATATTTTAACCAAATTGACATTCATAGTAAAATCAGATGAGAACCATTCAAAATCTGCAAGTGATTCAATTGCTAACAGTATAAGGTCGATATGTAATGCTCAACTTGGTCATATAATAATCCCTTTCATTGAAGAAATATCTATTTATAAAAAAAATGATTGGGATGAGGGTTTAAAAGGTTTAAAATATTCTCTTCTTTTTCCCTCGTGCATTTTCCGTTAACAACAAGCATTTCATTTTGATTTTCCGGAACTTCTGAAGTTGCGGTTACCATATGTTTTTTTAAAGGACCAGCAAAGGAGGTGTTAAAAGTGATGGCTTCTTTTTTATTTGATGTTAAGCGGATTATTATAAGCTGATCGGTAAAAGATGTAAATACTTCTCGGTTAAAAGTTGCTCCGTTAACTTTATAGGTTGTAGTGGCTATGGCAGTTTTTACAATTTTAGGCATTGGATATTTTGCAAGAGGACATGCTTCTTACCCTGTGGCTTTGACCACTTTTAGTTTGGAATCCAAATTGTTGCGCCCTATTTTAGGTATCGGCGTTTCTGCCATGATGTTGCAGATTATGTTTTTTGTACAGCAAGCTGTGGTTTTCAAAACTTTAGCACATTACGGCACAGATTGGGATTTGGCATTTATGGGCAGTTGTTATCGGGTAT
>CAKZNE010000236.1 GCA_937129395.1 uncultured Cryomorphaceae bacterium
TGGAGCCTTGCGGCGCTATTCCTGGCTAACTTTATAAAGTCTATAAATTTCTCTTATCAAGTTGATTTCAAAGAACACGCAGATACTCGAAAAGCATTGTTAAATTTGCGGGAAATTAGATCTGCCGACCAGCAAGATTATTTTGAAATTGGTAAGAGCAAGTTTATGAACGCTACCATTAACTACTATTGTTTTAAGGAACAATTAAAGTTTATTCCAGGAGCAGATCTCAAATTTTGCAATGAAAAAGGTCCTTATCCTTATTATTATTTATTTGAAGAGGATATAGATTGTATTTCAGATTTGAACTTAGAATTAATTGAATTTTATCCGGTTTCTAAAACCTATTTATTTAGAAATCCAGAATATATTAAAGAACATAAAAATTAGTAAAACCCATCAAATATGAACGTTAGAGATTTAGAACCAAAAGGAGTTTGGAATCATTTTGAAGATTTGAATGCTGTTCCAAGGCCATCCAAAAAGGAGGAAAAAGTAATTTCCTTTATGGAGAATTTTGCAAAAAGCTTAAATCTAGATTACGAAATCGATGCGGTTGGAAATGTAATTGTAAGAAAACCTGCCAGCCCAGGAATGGAAAATAGAAGAGCTGTAGTTCTTCAATCCCACCTCGATATGGTACACCAAAAAAACGGCGATACAGATTTCGATTTCGATACTCAAGGAATCCAATCTTATATTGATGGGGATTGGGTTAAAGCAAAAGGAACAACCCTAGGAGCCGATAATGGAATGGGAGTAGCCGCAATTATGACGGTTTTAAGTTCCTCAGAAATTGCCCACCCACCCTTGGAAGCTCTTTTTACAATTGATGAAGAGTCTGGAATGACTGGTGCTCACAATTTGCAAGGCGGCGTATTGAAAGGGGAGATTTTAATGAATCTGGATACCGAAGATGACGATGAATTAAGCATTGGTTGCGCCGGTGGGATTGATACTAACGTGAATTGGAATTATTCTGAAAGGAATGCAAGCTCCGGTTTTATGGGCTTAGAATTAAGTGTAAAAGGCCTTTTTGGTGGACATTCTGGAATGGATATTATCTGCGGTAGAGGAAATGCCAATAAAATAATGAACCGCCTTTTATGGAATACAGGAGCTAATTTTGGACTGCAATTATCTTCATTGGACGGTGGTAGTTTACGGAACGCCATTCCAAGAGAATCTACAGCAGTATTGGCTTTGGATAAAAATCAATTGGCGGATTTCAAAAATTACATAAGCTCTATGACGGATGGCTTGAAAAGTGAATTTGCCACCACGGATCCAGATTTGGAAATTACTTTGAAAGAGGTAAACATTCCAGAAAGGGTAATGGAAATGGAGGATCAGAATAAGTTTATTTTGGCAATTCAATGCAGCCATGAAGGAATAAGAAGAATGAGTCCGGATGTAGATGATTTAGTAGAAAGTTCCAATAGTATGGCCAGAGTTCAATTGAAAAATGGAAATGCAACCGTTCAATGTTTAACGAGAAGTGACAGAGAATTGGCGAAAATGGACACTGCCTACAGTGTAGCAGCACCCTTTCATTTAATCGGCGCAGAAGTGGAACACAGTGGATCTTATCCCGGTTGGAAAATGGACCCTAATGCACCAATGTTAGGCCTAATGCGAGATTTATATATTGAATTGTATAAAGAAAATCCTAAAGTAATGGCTTGTCATGCCGGTTTGGAATGTGGATTATTAGGACAGAATTACCCAGAAATGGAAATGATTAGTTTTGGACCAACAATTCGTCACCCGCATTCTCCAGATGAAAAAGTTAATATCGCTTCTGTAGCAAAATTCTGGAATTATTTTGTTGAAGCTTTAAAAAGAGTTCCCTTAAAAGCCTAATATTTTGAGCCTTACAGATAAAATAAAACTTATTGAATGTCCTAGAGATGCCATGCAGGGTCTCCATGATTTCATTCCTACCGAAAAGAAAATAAGGTATATCAATTCACTTTTAAAAGTTGGTTTTGATACGCTGGATTTCGGTTCTTTTGTTTCCCCAAAGGCTATTCCTCAATTGGCAGATACAAAGGAGGTTTTGTCGAAACTTGAACTGGAAAACTCCCAAACCAAACTTTTGGCCATTGTTGCCAATGAAAGAGGAGGAATAGAAGCAGCAGAACTTAAGGAAATACAATATTTAGGATTTCCTTTTTCCATTTCCGAGATTTTTCAAAAAAGAAACACCAATAGCAGCATAGAAGAGTCATTGCTTTTGGTAGCAAGGCTTTTGGAGATTTGCGAAGAAAGTAATAAGGAGTTAGTGGTTTATGTTTCAATGGGATTTGGAAACCCTTATGGGGAACCATGGAATGTGGAAATTGTACAAAATTGGTGTGCGAAATTAGCTGGTTTAGGAGTTAAAATTTTATCCTTGTCGGATACCATTGGAACCTCAAATCCAGAAAGTATTAGTCATCTGTTTTCCAATCTTATTCCTGCATTTCCAGCCATAGAATTTGGTGCTCATTTGCATACTGCCCCTCATAATTGGAAGGAAAAGGTACAAGCTGCTTATGATAATGGTTGCAGAAGATTTGATGGAGCCATTAAAGGTTTTGGAGGTTGCCCAATGGCCGCTGATGATTTAGTAGGTAATATGCCTATGGAAAAATTATTGAGTTTTTCCGAAGAACATAAGTTAAAACATGGGCTAAATCCATTAGCCTTCGAAAGTTCCTATAATATGGCTTTAGAGGTTTTCCCAAATTAAAAAAGATGTTCAAAAAACTAAAGAAAACCCAATTCCTACCTCAAGATAAGCCAGTTATGGTATGGGATGGAGAATGTGGTTTTTGTAAATATTGGACCACAAGATGGCGTAATATTACAAAGGACAATATCGCATACATCCCTTACCAAGAAGCGAAAGATCATTTCAGGGATATCGAATTGATACATTTTAAACAAGCCAGTAGATTTATCGATAAGGAGGGAAGAATTTATTCAGGACCTCAATCTGCTTATAAAACGTTGAGCTATAATCGCAATTGGGCATTCCTAAATAATTGGTATGAAAACTATTCGCTTTTTACCAATTTTAGCGATCAACTTTATAATTTAATAGCCAAGAATAGAGGTGTTTTTTTTAAAATAACAAAGCTTTTATTTGGATCAGATCCAAAAGTTGTTCGTCCATTTTGGGTCATCTATCTAGCTATTATAATGTATTTTATGTACGTTTGGTAAGCTGAAAATGCTTCATCATGAAAATAATTGAAGATATTAGTCCTGGTTCCGCCGTTTTTCATCTAGAAAAAGATTCCAAGCGAATGGCCACTTTAAGTAGTTCCCTTTCTGAAGATTCTTTGATTATTATTGAGACTAAAGGACAAGTAAGTGCCGAATTAAATTTTGAAGACGAAGGTAGATTGTTGGTTATGTATGCTGTGAATTACGCTATGGAAAACAAATTAGCTATTAAAGCTTCTTGCCCTTTTGCTCTATCCATTTTTGCTAAAAATCCACAAATAGGAAACCAAGAAAAAAAATGAAAACTTTTTACGCTCTATTTTTCTTGCTTCTGTTGGTAGGCCCTTTTTCCACTGTAAGGGGCCAAAATAATGCTGACTTATTGCAAAAAGAAAAGGCAGAGACTGAAGCTTTAAGAAAGGCAGAGGAGTTAAAGTTAAAAGAGGAAGCTGCTAAAAAACTAGTGAAAGAAGTTGTTCCGCAAACAAATAGATACACAATTCAGCTATTGTCTTTATCCAAGTTTTCGCAAGAGAGATTAGCAACTCAAGCTTCATTAATGAATCAACAGTCTTCGAAGAAGAACCGTAGATATCAATTAATCTTTTGTAAGCACACAATTGAAATTGCTCTCTTGCTTTCTTGTTTACGTGTGGAGATCTTAATACAGTAAAGATTCTTTTGTGCGTTGGTAATGGAATTGGTCCACTAACCACAGCTCCTGTACTTTTTACAGTTTTTACAATTTTCTCTGCTGATCTATCAACTAAATTGAAATCGTAAGA
>CAKZNE010000237.1 GCA_937129395.1 uncultured Cryomorphaceae bacterium
GCTCTACCAACTGAGCTACCAGGTCAATGACCTTAATAGTAATCGTATTTATATTCTGTGACCTGGCTGGGGCTCGAACCCAGGACCCTCTCCTTAAAAGGGAGATGCTCTACCAACTGAGCTACCAGGTCATTGGCTTTGTTTAAAAGCGGGTGCAAATATAAAAGGATTATTCTTTTATAGCCAAGCCCAAAGGGTAAAAATTTTAGAAAATTTACAAGTCCTTAATTTTCAGTTTTATAGATTATTTCGAAAATAAAAATTGGGATAATTATCCTTATTGTCAGATGTAAAGAACCCATAGTTGAGCCTTATCTTCTACTTATTCTCACTTAAAAAGTATTTTCTTTGCAGGATGAAAATTACTCTTGTGGGGTATATGGGTGCTGGGAAAACCAGTTTAGGTAAAAATTTGGCTTTTGAACTTGGCTTGGATTTTTACGATTTGGATATCGAAATTGAAAAAAGAAGCGGATTTAGCATTTCTGAAACCATTTTTAATAAAGGAGAATTGTTTTTCAGGAAACTGGAAAGGGAAATTTTGATGGAAATTTTAGAAAAGGATGATTTCGTTTTGGCCTCTGGTGGCGGAACCCCTTGTTATTATGATAATGCAGAGCTAATTGCTAATAAAAGCTTTAGTATTTACCTTATGTACTCGGTTCCAACATTATTCTGCAGGTTGGATGGTAAACAAAAACAAAGGCCTTTAATCGCCCACCTCGACGGCCCGGGTTTGAAGGAATATATTGGTAAACATTTAATGGAAAGGATGGCTTTTTATGAAAAGTCCACCCAGATTATCAATGCAGAATCCAAAACCATTTTAGAATTAAGTAAAGAAATAGAAGAACTTATTCATGACTAGCCATATAGATATTTTAGAAGGAATCATTGAAAATAGAAGAACTGTAAAGCCTTCTGAATTTTCGGGTGAAAAGATAGATGATGCATTGATTGAGAAAATTTTGAGTTCTGCTAATTGGGCACCGACCCATGGCTATACCGAACCTTGGAGATTTACTGTTTTTGCTGAAGATGGTTTGGCTAGTTTGGGAGATTTTTATTCCAAACTGGATCAGCCGAATCCTGATGCCGAAGATTTTAATGAAATGCGTTTCAATAAATTGAGGAACAGAGCGCTTTGTTGTTCCCATGTTATTGGTATTGGAATGAAAAGAGGAAATAACCCAAAAGTCCCTGAAATTGAAGAGCTTGCATCTGTGGCAATGGCGGTTCAAAATATTTGGTTGAGTGCCCACGCCTATGGATTATCCGGTTATTGGAGCACTGGATCTTTGGCTTTTAGAGATGAGATGAGAGACTTTTTCGGTCTTGAAGAAGGTGATAAATCCTTGGGATTATTTTATTTAGGAAAATCGGCATCACCACATCCTAAGGGAAGAAGAATTAGTCCTATAGAGGAAAAAACACGTTGGATTAAATCGTGATTTTAGAAAAAATAAGGCTGAATATAGTAGCAATACACGCTAATTAAAACTAAGCAAACTACATTTAGGATTAATCCTGTTTTGGCCATATCCTTCATTTTTATTTTGCCACTGGCAAAAACTACTGCGTTGGGTGGGGTAGAAATAGGAAACATAAAGGCGCAACTCGCTCCTATAGTTAATGGTATCGCCAATTGCAATCCATTAATTCCAAAACCTTCTGCCACAACAAATGAAACTGGAATAAACACAGATACAAGAGCAACATTACTCATTACTTCAGTAAGAAAAATAGAGAAGGAACAAATAATCAGAATCAAAATAAATAAGGCTGAACTGGAGTTCGCGCTTATCCAAGTTCCTGCATCTAAAACAATATTACTAACGGCTAAACCTTTTGCCAATGCCAATCCACCGCCAAAAAGAAGTAATATTCCCCAAGGCAATTTCTTACTATCCTCCCAAACCAAAATACCTTGTTTCTTTTTTCCCGAGGGCATGGCAAATAATACAATTGTTGTGAAAATGGCAATAATGGTATCCGATAAGTTCTCCAAAAATGAAATGTGGTTGAGTTGAGCTCTAAAAACCCATAATAAAGCTGTAAATACTAAAATTAGCATCACTCGTTTTTCTCCTTCAGAAACTTTTCCCAGGGCTTTTAGTTCTGAACTTATCATTTCATGAATGTCTGGGATGTTTTTAGCTTTTAAAGGGAAAATTAGTTTTGCTAATAGAAAATAACAAAGGGTGAAAAGGATAATGACCAAAGGAATGGCAAAGAAAAACCAAGAAGAAAAGTGAATGGCCTGGATTCCAGAATCTTCAGCTAAACTGGCCAATACCAAATTGGGAGGAGTTCCTATTAAAGTACCAATTCCGCCAATGTTTGCAGCATAAGCGATTCCTAATAAAATGCTTAGTGCAAAATTTCTTTTTCCTTTTTTGGTTTCCAGCTTGGTGCTGATGAGTTTTATAATGGACATTCCAATTGGAAGCATCATTATGGTGGTGGCGGTATTGCTTATCCACATGGATAATAAGCTGGTGGCCAACATGGAACCAAGAACTATTTTAGAAGGTTTAGTTCCACTGAGTTTTAAAATGTTTAAAGCAATTCTTTTGTGAAGATTCCATTTTTCTATGGCCAATCCCAACATAAATCCACCAAAAAAAAGATAAATTATTGGGTGAGAATAATTGGAGGTGGTGCTTTTTAAATCCAATATCCCCAGCATAGGAAAGAGGATTATGGGGAGCAAGGCTGTGACACCAATAGGAATTACATTGCCAATCCACCAAGCTAGCATCCACAAGGCTGTGGCGATCATTTTAACCTGGATATTCCCTGCGTCCCCTATTAGTAAACATAAAAGGAAAAGGCTAGGCCCAATTAGTAAATTGATGGTTCTTTTCAAGGCATTCCAATTTTGAAGGCCCTAAAAATAATATTTAATGCTCAAGCAGTTCCTTATTCCCGGACTTTATCTGTTTCAGAACATTTTGTGCTTGAATTAAATGTCGATTTTGGTGCTCCATCATAAAAATAAGAGTTTCCACCAAGCTTAGTTTTACAATTTTTAAAAACTCAACTTTGACACCCTTTTTATTGTAATTAATTAGCAGAGACTTGGTTGTTATACTTTTTAATTCCTCGTTTAGGTTCAAAAAAACCTTAATGATGGAGGAATCTAATTGGCTATTAACCGGGTTCATTCGTGAAATCGTTTTCATTTTTTGACTATTGCTCACAGCAATTTTATTCACGCTCATTTTGCCAAACCACGACCATTTTATTTTTGACGGAACAGAACTTCCGCTTGCTTTTTTTAATTCTCGCTTAAGTTCTGGAATATAATATTCGGAATAAAGATTAAGATGGGCGAAACATTCTAAAATACTCCAGGATTCAGGATTGGATTTGGAATTTAGTTCAGAATCACTAAGGTTTTTGAAATCCAATTCGACTAATTTCTCAAAATCTTGAAAACGATTTGCCAGTGTTTTAATTTGATAATTTTCCATGCCTTTAATTTTATGCAAAGGTGCTTCAGCATTAATGAATTAACCTTGATTTAAATCAAGATTTAAAGGAATTCTGCTTAAAGTTTCAGGACTCATACCCAAATAGGAGGCAATATACTTTTTGGGAAACAGTTGGAAAATATGCGGACTGCGTTTTAAAAGCCTTTGTACTCTTTGGCTTGGGTTGAAGGTGAGCATTTCTGTTTCTCTTTCAATTTTTCCAATCAGAGCTTCTTCAATAGCAATGTTCCAGGCTTTGTTAATGTTTTCCGACTGATTTCTTAATTCATCAAAATCTTCCTTTTTTATATATAGGAGATCCGTTTTTTTGAGTGCTTCTACACAGTAGTGGGAGCTTAAATTCCGAAGGTAGGATTCAAAAGAAACGAGTAGGGTATTGGTATAAGAAAATCCAACGCAAATTTCATTTCCATCATTCGGAAAATAAATCCGCATCGAGCCTTTTTTAATAAAATACATATTCTGGTCCTTGCTACCAATCTCAATTAAGGCCTCACCTCGTTCCAAGGTTTTTCTGTGCACCCATTTTTCGCTTATAAGTTTTTCGTCGGCTGGGTTTAAACGATTTATGTTATTAAATAACTGAAGAAGGTTTTTCATTTTAATCAAGTTATGGAGCAAAAAAAATCCCCTTCCAAATCTAAGGAAGGGGATTCAATTAATATAAGGATATTAAATTATTCCTTTTCTTCAGGATCTACTTTTTCTGAATCTGATGGTTTGGAATCCACTTGTTGCGAATTTGCTTTTTCAGATTTGACAACATCCACGGTAATTTCTTCAGCTTTTTTGTCCAATCCAATGCTGATGGAATCTCCTTCCTCAATCTCAGAATTTATGATCTGTTCCGCTAAAGGATCTTCCACATATTTTTGGATGGCTCTAGCTAAAGGTCTCGCACCGAATTTTTCATCAAAGCCTTTGTCTGCAATGAAATCCTTGGCCGCTTTCGACATTTTAATGGAATAGCCTAAATCTTTAACTCTCCCATAAAGTTTTTCCAATTCGATATCGATAATTTTCCCAATATCTTCTTTGTCCAAACTGTTGAACAATACAACATCATCAATCCTATTCAGGAATTCCGGAGCGAAAGCACGTTTCAATGCTGTTTCAATAATTCCCTTGGTAGAATCATGTTTGGCATCTTCTCTAGCTCCAGTTCCAAATCCAACACCAGAACCAAAGTCCTTCAATTGGCGTGAACCAATATTGGAAGTCATAATAATTATGGTGTTTTTAAAATCAACCTTTCTCCCTAGAGAATCGGTCATATGTCCATCGTCTAAGGCTTGTAAAAGTAGATTAAACACATCGGGATGGGCTTTTTCAATTTCATCTAAAAGGACAACAGAATAAGGCTTCCTTCTTACTTTTTCTGTAAGCTGACCACCTTCTTCGTAACCCACATATCCTGGAGGGGCTCCTACCAACCTTGAAACTGCAAATTTTTCCATGTATTCACTCATGTCAACACGGATTAAATTGTCCTCCGAATCAAAAATGGCTTTGGTTAATTCCTTTGCCAATTGTGTTTTTCCAACTCCAGTAGGACCAAGGAAAATGAAGGATCCAATTGGTTTATTAGGATCTTTTAGTCCAGCTCTATTTCGTTGTATGGCTTTTACAATTTTGGCAACAGCCTCATCTTGACCAATGATTTTTCCTTTAATATCATCACCAAGTTTACTAAGTCTATTACTTTCTTGTTGTGCCACACGTTGTACTGGAATTCCAGTCATCATAGCCACCACTTCGGCAACTTCTTTTTCGTCAACAGTTTCGCGGTTCTTTTTCACTTCTTCTTCCCAACTAGCTTGGGCTTCTTGAAGATCACTTTCCACCTTTTTTTCATCATCTCTTAGTCTAGCAGCTTCCTCATACCTTTGTTTTTTAACAACCTGAATTTTCTGATCTCTAATTTCATCCAACCTTTTTTCAAGAGTGATGATACTTTCTGGGACGTTGATACTTGTTATATGAACCCGAGAACCAGACTCGTCCAATGCGTCAATAGCCTTGTCCGGTAAATGTCTATCTGAAATATACCTAGAAGTGAGACTTACACAAGCTTCAATTGCCTCATCGGTATAGGTTACATTGTGATGGTCTTCGTATTTACCTTTAATATTATTTAAGATTTGGATGGTTTCTTCATAATTTGTGGGGTCCACCATTACTTTTTGAAACCTTCTTTCCAAGGCCCCATCTTTCTCAATATATTGACGGTATTCATCAAGTGTGGTTGCACCAATACATTGAATCTCACCTCTTGCTAAGGCAGGCTTAAACATATTACTGGCATCAAGGGAACCAGTTGCTCCACCTGCACCAACGATAGTATGTAATTCATCAATAAATAGAATGATATCGTCGTTTTTCTCCAATTCATTCATTAGAGCTTTCATTCGTTCTTCAAATTGGCCGCGGTATTTTGTCCCGGCTACCAAGGAAGCTAAATCGAGGGTTACTACTCTTTTATTAAATAAAACTCTAGAAACTTGGCGTTTTACAATTCGGAGGGCTAAACCTTCGGCAATGGCAGATTTACCAACACCAGGTTCTCCAATTAATAGAGGGTTGTTTTTCTTCCTTCTGGATAAAATTTGAGAAACTCTTTCGATTTCTTTTTGTCTTCCAACAACAGGATCCAGTTTCCCATCTTCTGCTAGTTTGGTTAGGTCTCTTCCAAAATTATCTAAAACCGGGGTTTTGGTTTTAGGATCTCCTTTTGCTTTTCCGGAGCCAGAGTTTCCGAAATTCCCTTGCTCTTTTCCTCCAAACTCATCGTCATCATCTCCAAAAGACATTTCCGTTTTTGGCTTTTCAGCAATTTCGTCACTATAATGAGATTGATATTCTGATTTTACATTATCATAATCAATTTCATATTGTTTTAGAATTCTAGAAACAGGATCATCATCATTTCGCAGGATACAAAGAAGAAGGTGAGACGTTCTAATTAAGTTACTTTGAAAAAGTTTGGCTTCTAAAAAGGTTGTTTTCAAAGCTTTTTCGGCTTGCCTTGTAAGAGGTAAATTCTTTTTTGGGTTTAAATGCCCAGCAACATTAGGCGCGCTAATCGCTTCAATCTTTCTTCTAAAACCTTGCATATTTACGCCAAGATCTTCGAGTATGCTGATGGCGCTACCTTCACCTTCTCGGATTAAACCGAGCATGAGGTGTTCCGTGCCGATATAGTCATGGCCTAGTCTCAGAGCTTCCTCCTTGCTGTAGCTTATGACATCTTTAACACGGGGTGAAAAATTTTCGTCCATATTATTTGGTGTATATTTTTTTTAAAATGTGGTGTCTAATCAAATTACGAATACTGTGCCATTGGCCGGATTATGCCAATATGATATTCCTTCTCAAAGTTAGACTTATGAATAACAATTCCAAATCCAAATAGGTTTAATAATTATTAACATCTTATCCTAGAAATTGTGAGTAATTAACCTATAGAACCTCTGGTTAACGAGCAATGGTCTCCTTATATTTGAAGCTTTAGTAACGAAGAAATAATACTCGATTAAAGATCTGACACAATGGCTGAAGGAGAAAGAATAATTCCTATTAACATAGAAGAGGAAATGAAAGCCTCTTATATCGACTACTCAATGTCGGTAATAGTATCTCGTGCTTTACCTGATGTGCGCGATGGTTTAAAACCTGTACACAGAAGGGTATTATTTGGGATGTATGAATTGGGTGTATTATCCAATAGATCGTATAAAAAATCTGCTCGTATCGTTGGGGAGGTTTTAGGAAAGTTTCACCCTCATGGTGATACGTCCGTTTACGATGCAATGGTAAGAATGGCCCAGCCTTGGAGTTTGAGGTATATGATGGTGGATGGCCAAGGTAACTTTGGTTCTGTAGATGGAGATCCACCAGCAGCTATGCGTTATACAGAAGCAAAACTGAAGAAGATTTCTGAAGAAATGCTTGCGGATATTGACAAGGAAACGGTAAATACTCAACTCAATTTTGATGATTCATTATCAGAACCGGTGGTATTACCAACACGTATTCCTAACCTATTAGTAAATGGAGCTTCAGGTATTGCAGTAGGTATGGCCACTAATATGCCACCTCATAATCTTACCGAAACCATTGATGCCATTGCGGCTTATATTGAAAACAACGATGTAACTATCCAAGAATTAATGGATAATCATATTAAGGCTCCAGATTTTCCAACTGGCGGTACTATTTATGGTTATGAAGGTGTTCGTGAAGCTTTTGAAACAGGAAGAGGGAGAATTGTTCTTCGTGGAAAAGCAACCATGGAAGAAGTAAAAGGTAGGGAATGCATAATTGTTACTGAGATTCCTTATCAGGTCAATAAGGCCGATATGATTAAGAAGACCGCAGATCTTATCAACGACAAAAAAATCGAAGGTATCGCGGATATCAAAGATGAGTCGGATAGAAA
>CAKZNE010000238.1 GCA_937129395.1 uncultured Cryomorphaceae bacterium
TGAAGAATGAAGAGATAGCCCAATCGAACTTAGGTTTCATGAAAAGCAGGTTGCCTTTTTCTTGTAAGCCTTGAATTCTAAGACATATGCAAGTGTTTTTTTAATTATAATTTAAGTTAATATAAGGCTCACCTCTTTTTACAACAGCAAATATTCTATTGATCAGTTTTGCCCTGATATTATTGATTATTATGAATGTATGCTTGCCTTTTTGCTTCATTCGTAAATGATAAAGTTTAATTCCTCGATCATGATTTATCAGCGATGAAACACAGCTTGTCAAGAGCGCTTTTATCTCTTTGTTACACATAACACTGGTTTTCTTTCTACCTCGAATGGAGGTTCCTGAAGAGTGTTCAAATGGAGCTACACCACAAAACGAAGCATACTTTCTACCATCTTTAAAACAGGTAAAATTCTTTGTTGTGATAATCATATTTATTGCCAATTGAGGTCCAACTCCTGGAATCGTACGTATCAAATCATGATTTTTTTGAATACTTAGGTTTTGTTCCATGAGCGTTTCAATCTGTTTTTCAATCTCCTTAATTTGTTTTTTAATGAACTGTAAACGATCATCACATAAGGAGATAATTAAACTATTATCGACCAGTTCGGTAGTTTGCAATAGTAACTTTTTGTATTGTTTTTCAGAAGTTTGAATTTTCACAAGCCTGGTTCTGTGTCGATTTAAGTTCCTTATTTTGAGTATAATAAGGCTAGGGAATTGAGATACTTCAATCTCGTCTCTTTTCAAATATGCATACTTCATAATAATCCGAGAATCAATTTTATCGGACTTTTCTCGAACCAATCCTTTTGATCGATATACTTCTATAGGATTAGCCAAATGATACCGGCATTCCTTTTTACTTAAATAATGAGATAGTAACAATGAATAATCTCCCGTGTTTTCCAAACAAAACAAAGTGCTTTCTAAATCAACTCCTTTTTTCCTAGAAACGTAGGATAGAAATTTTGTAAACC
This sequence comes from uncultured Cryomorphaceae bacterium, assembly GCA_937129395.1. GTDB lineage: Bacteria > Bacteroidota > Bacteroidia > Flavobacteriales > Schleiferiaceae > CAKZNE01. The sequence goes on from CAKZNE010000238.1 coordinate 988, forward strand.
CTTTAGGATTATTATTAAAAACTTTGTGTTGGCCATTGTTAATGTCATCAATTAAAGCAACATGAACATCGAATGTTAATTTGGAAACATCAATCCCTACAAATGATTTAAATACCATAATTTTGAATTAAGTTAATAAATTGGATAAGCAATATGATTGTGCTCTAAATCCTTTAATAAGCATTGATAGCTTAGAATTCTAAATGGAGTTGCAATTAAAAGAAGTGAAGTACTATTTCAAGGCTTAATTCTCGAAAATTAGACTTTTGGTTAGTTCAACTTCGCTTCTTGCTTATCTGTTTTTCTTAAACAAATGTACTGGTGCAAGTCTAAAGGACCTTTTGGTTCATTTTGGGTCAAGCCAAAAGAACAGAATTAAACCTTTTTCTTCAGGCGATATTTTTTATTTAGGACACGAGTGATTTTTAATAAAATACTTAGGCACATCTATAAGTTCATTTAGAGCATTGATCTTTGCTTTAAAATTTACCATTATTTTTGCCGTCTATGGATGATGTTCACTGTATACCCTTCAAAGAAACGGGCTACTTCTCAAAGCTAATTTGTGATTATTTAGATCAAAAACAAAAGATCAAGGGATTTTATGGCAATTTCTCGGATTTGAATTCTTTTAAAAGTCAAATGGATTTGAAGAAATCCTTTCCAGTAGAGAATAGGCGGGTTTTGCATTCGTCATTGAAAAAACAATACCAGAAAATACATAAACCAACTACTCCTGATTCTAAGTCTTTGGAAAACATTGACTTATTACTCAAGGAGAATACGTTTACCATTACAACAGGACATCAGCTTTGTCTTTTTACAGGACCTCTTTATTTTATTTACAAGATTGTAAGCGCAGTAAATCTTTGCGAAAAATTAAAATCTCAATATCCCGACAAAAACTTTGTTCCCGTTTATTGGATGGCCTCTGAGGATCATGATTTTGCGGAGATTAATCATATCAATTTTAGAGGAGGAAGAATCAGTTGGAATGAAGATGTAGAAGGGCCTGTAGGTCGACAAGAAACGGCTTCCTTAAAATCAATAATTGAAGAATTAAAGGAAAACTTAGGGCTAGGGAAAAATGCCCTAAAAATTTCCGAAAATTTAGAAAATGCCTATTTGAATCATACCAATTTGGCGGATGCCACGCGTTTTTTGGTCCATGAATTATTTGGCGAAAAGGGTTTGGTAATAATTGATGCGGATGATGTAGAATTAAAAAAAATAAGCATTCCATACTTTCATAATGATTTGGTAAAACATGAGCCAAATGCGCTGGTGGAAAAGACTTCTGGGAAATTGGAGGAAGTTTATTTTAATCAAATCCACCCTAGAAAAATCAATCTGTTTTATATCAAAGAGGGTTTGAGAGAGAGAATTGAAAGGAATGAAAATCAATGGTCTGTTTTAAATACTAGCATTTCTTGGAGTCAAGATGAGCTTGAAGAAGAATTAAATTCTCATCCTGAAAGATTCAGTCCCAATGTGGTATTAAGACCATTTTACCAAGAACTGATTCTTCCTAATCTTGCATATATCGGAGGAGGTGGAGAATTAGCTTATTGGTTTCAATTAAAGGAAATGTTTGACCATTTTTCTGTGCCATTTCCGATTTTACTATTGAGAAATTCTGTTTTGGGTATTTCTGAAAAGCAGTTTAAAAAACTGGATAAGTTGGAATTGGGTATTAAAGCTTTGTTTAAACCTATTCATGAAATTCAAAATTCCTATGCGGCGAAATCAGCGCCAATTGATCCTGGAATGGAGGAATACCGTAGAAAAATTGAAAAAATATTTCTGGAATTAGAGGAGGTAGCCCATCTTACAGATAAGAGTATGCTTGGAGCCGTGGATGCGCAAAAGCAAAAACAATTAAATGGTTTGGATAAGCTGAAAAAGAAATTACTAAGAGCCGAAAAGCGAAAGAACAGTGATTTTATGGAAAGAATTGCCGATATCCACCAAGAGCTTTTTCCAAATGGGAGCCTGCAAGAAAGACATGATAATTTTATAGAATATTATATTGAATATGGAGATCAATGGTTGGAGAAGCTATACAAACAGTTGGATCCATTGAAATTGAAATTTACCGTGGCGAAATGGTAATAAAAGAAAAGTGCCCCCTGAACAAAGGCACTTTTCCAACCGTGCAACAACAATTACTAGGGTTTATTTGGATAGAGTTTCCAATTATTGAATTTTAAATTTCACCTGAATACTAGATTGAATACTGATCTTTTTGAAACCTAAAGGGGTGTCTTTCCAGTCGTTTTCTGAAGATTTGAAACCGTTGCCGCTAATACTGTTGTAACGGTAATTATTGAATTGAGCAGTATTATAGGTTTCACTAATAAAGAAAGGTTTACCTGTTTGCTCTCCTATGGCATTTAACAAATAATCAGCCTTCTCTTTGGCCGATTTAATGGCCTTAATCCGCAGTTCCTTTTGAAATTCCAATAAATTGCTGTGATCTAGTTTGGAGATATAGGCACGTTGAACTTTTAAATCATCTAACTTTTTAAAAACCTGTCCCAATTGATGAGCATTAGTAAGTAGAAGGGTATAAGAAGATTTATTTAATACATCCTTTTTTAAAAAACCTACCCGAACAAAATCGGCATTGGAGTTAGATAGAGAAAGCATTTTTAGATCGATACCCAATTCCACCAGAGCCTTTTTCATTTCCTTTTCTTGAAGTTCCACCAAACGATCGTTTTTTAGGT
>CAKZNE010000239.1 GCA_937129395.1 uncultured Cryomorphaceae bacterium
TGTTATAAAAGGCTATAAATGTATTTTGGCAGTAAGTGATAAATCATCACAAGATAAAATAGATATGTTAAAATCAATGGGAGCGCAGGTACATGTTTGTCCTGCATATGTTCCTGCTGATGATCCTCGTTCGTATTATGAGGTGGCAAAAAGGCTACATAAAGAAAATCCAGGATCTATTTATATCAACCAATATTTTAATGAGTTAAATATAGAGGCTCATTATAAAAGTACTGGTCCTGAGATTTGGAAGCAAACAAAAGGTAAGGTAACGCACGTTGTTATTGCCAGCGGAACAGGAGGAACAATTTCTGGAACAGGTAAATACTTAAAAGAAAAGAACCCGAATATAAAAGTGTTGGGAGTAGATGCTATTGGTTCCGTTTTAAAAAAATATCATGAAACAGGTGAGTTTGATGAAAATGAAATTTATTCCTATATCACAGAAGGGATTGGTGAGGATATTTTACCAGCTAATGTAGATTTTGGCACCATCGATCATTTTGAAAAAGTTACGGATAAAGATGGTGCTTTGGTTACCCGCGAATTGGCCAAAAAAGAAGGCTTGTTATTGGGATATTCTGCCGGATCTGCTTTTCAAATGATTCGTCAAATGAAAGAGGAACTTACTGAAGATGATTTGGTTGTGGTTTTGTTTCACGATCATGGAAGTAGATATGTAGGTAAAGTTTTTAATGATGATTGGATGAGAGATAGAGGTTTCTTAAATAATGAAAACTCTACTGCCATGGATTTGATTCGAGATCATGCCAATCTAAACCTTGTAACGGTTAAGGATGGAGAATTGGTTTCCCATGCGATTCAAAAAATGCAGGAATATAAAATCTCACAATTGCCGGTGATGAATAATGAGGACTTTGTAGGGTCTTTAGATGATTCTAAACTGTTTAGTCTTGTTTTATCGGATCCAAAAATTGGAGATAAAATGATTTCTGAAGTTATGGACAAACCCTTCCCTATTGCCAATCATAGCGATGATATTAGAGAGGTTTCCAAACATATTTCAAAAGATATTAGTGCCGTAATGGTGAAATTGCCAGATGGTGCGCATCATATTATTACCAAGCAAGATATTATTGGCGCTTTAGGCTAATGTTAAAATTTAAAGACCAATGCCAAAGGGAAGTTCTTTTACAGGATTTCCCTTTGCGCATCGTTTCTACAGTTCCGTCTCAAACCGAACTTCTTTGTGATTTGGGTTTGGAAAAACAACTTGTAGGAATAACCGCTTACTGTGTACATCCCAAAAACCTACTTTCCGAAAAAACCATAATTGGTGGTACCAAAAATTTGAATATTGATCTAATTAGGAATCTAAAACCTGATTTAATTATTGCCAATAAGGAGGAAAACATAAAAGAACAAATAGAAGATCTTTCCCAAGGTATTCCTGTATGGATAAGTGATGTAGAAAACTTTGATCAAGGATTGGAGCTTATTTCGGAAATTGGTAAACTGACTAATACCATTGAGCAAGCCAAGCTAATTTTAAAGTCAATTAAAAAGGAGCTTCCCAAAACTGAAATCCAAAGACCCCTTAAAACTCTATATTTTATTTGGAAAAACCCCTTTATGTTAGCTGGAAATTCCACTTATATCGGAAATATGGTGGAGTTTAATGGTCTTCAAAATATAGCCCCTAAAACAGAGGATCGCTATCCACAAATTGCCTTTGACAAGCTAAAGGAATTGGATCCAGAACTTATCCTTCTTACTTCAGAACCTTATTCATTTAAAAGCCTAGAAGCTCATGAAATTGCCCAAGTTTTTCCCAATGCCTTAGTGAAAATTGTAGACGGGGAAATGTTTACGTGGTATGGGAGCAGGATGGTTTTGGCTATGAAGTATTTTTCGTCTTTGCAAAAAGGGATTCAGCTGTATTTTAAGTGATATTTTTTTAATGACATTTATTTAACATAAGCTGGCGCGGCACTTGACGTGCGTGTTCATTTTCCCTTTGAAAAACAAATTTTATCATTATGAAATCCTACGACACAAACTGGCGCGGCACTTGTAGTGCGTGTTCATTTTCACTTTGAATATATATATATTGATTCTTAACTAAAATCAAAAAAAGGATAAGTGATAAATTCCCTTCCACGGGCTTAACCTTCAGTTCATTTAACTAATCTTCAATCCCTTTAAAATCCTCTTAATCATCCCCGGCCCCTCATAAATAAAGCCTGTATAAACCTGAATTAAACTTGCACCAGCATCCAATTTTTCTTGGGCATCTGCTGCTGTAAAAATTCCACCAACCGCCACGATTGGAATGGATCCATTGGATTTTTCGGATAAATATTGAATCACTTCTGTCGACCTTTTTCGTACCGGAGCGCCGCTTAATCCGCCGTTGGCTATTTCTTTTATTCGGTTTTCGCTCTCTTTCAGATTTTCCCTAGAAATGGTTGTGTTGGTAGCAATAAGTCCTGCAATTCCAGAATCTTGGACGATTGCGACAATATCATCCAATTGCCCATTTGTCAAATCTGGGGCAATTTTCAATAAAATAGGTTTTTGATTTTCCTTGCTTGAATTTTCCTTTTGTAAAGTTTTAAGCAATTTGGTCAAGGGTTCTTTTTCTTGTAGATCTCTTAAATTAGGTGTGTTTGGTGAAGAAACGTTTACCACAAAATAATCTACGTGATCAAATAATTTGTGGAAACAAATTAAATAGTCATTTACTGCATCTTCATTGGGTGTAAGTTTGTTTTTCCCAATGTTTCCTCCAATAATTAGGTTCTTTCCTTTTCTTTTTTTCAGACGCTCTACTAATCCATCTACCCCATTATTATTAAAACCCATACGATTGATTAATCCCTTGTCCTTGGGCAACCTAAACAGTCGTGGTAATGGATTTCCATCCTGGCCTTTTGGTGTTACTGTCCCCACTTCAATAAAACCAAAACCATAATTCCCAAGTTCTTCAAACAACTTTCCATCCTTATCAAAACCTGCTGCCAAGCCCACTGGGTTTGGGAAGTCAATTCCAAAAACTCTTGTTTTTAAATCTTGATCTTCATACTTATAAATACCTCTAAACAAAGGAGATATTCCGGGGGTTTTATTCAAAAACTTGATAAGTGAAAAAGTAAAATGATGAATTTTCTCTGGATCGAATAGAAAGAAAATAGGGCGAATAAGGATTTTGTACACAGTTTTGGAATTTGAGAACAAAAATACATGGCATTATCCTTTTTAGAGGTTTATTGCTATTTTTTTTGTGATTATTAAAAAATCAACAATTGGACAAAACTAATTTTAGAAAAAGAAATCAATTTTAGGAAGGGGATGATTTCTATATTTGCCTAATGGCCAAAGAGCATATAAATATTAAGAATAGAAAAGCCAGGTTTCAGTACGAAATTCACGAAACTGTTGTGGCTGGAATCAAGTTATTGGGAACGGAAATAAAATCCATTCGCGAAGCAAAAGTGAGTTTGGTGGAGAGCTATTGCTATTTCCAAAATGATGAAATGTGGGTAAAAAGTTTACATATTGGAGAATACAGTCATGGCAATATAAATAACCATGAACCATTGCGTGAAAGGAAGCTTCTTTTAAACAAAAAAGAAATTACCAAATGGCAGGAGAAGGTGGAACGTGGTGGAAACATGACGGTTGTTCCATTACGACTTTTCATTAACGACAGCGGTTTTGCGAAAATTGAATTGGCCCTGGCTTCTGGTAAAAAGACTCACGACAAGAGAGATAGTATTAAGGATAAGGATATAAAAAGGGATATGGAACGCCAATTAAAATAAAGCTATTTTTGGATTCGAAAGTCCTTATGAAAACACCATAATTGTAAAAGAAATTTGACCAATGAGAATTACTGCCGCTGCTTTTTCTTTACTTATTCTGTTTTCCTCCTGTGCATCCCTTTTTAGTAAGTCCTCATATCCCATTAAAATTGATAGCAACCCAGATGATCTCAAATTTGAAGTATTTAATAGAGATGGTTTTAAAGTTGCTTTGGGAAAAACACCACAAATTGTAAATCTCAGATCCTCTGCAGGATATTTTCAACCTGAAAGTTATTCCGTTGTTTTTTACGGTTCTGAAAATGAAGAAGTCTCCAGATTACCCATAAATTTTCACGCAGATGGCTGGTATATTGGAGGAAACCTTGTTTGGCTTTGGGCGATGCCTATTACCTACCTTATAATAGATCCACTAACAGGTGCGATGTGGACACCCAATCAGAAATACATCCTTGCCAATATTGATAAATCGACAAGTTCTGTGGATGTACCAATTTTGAAGGTTTTAACGATTGATCAATTTGAAGGGGAGAAATCTTCCTTAATTCCTGTAGATAATGGGGAGTAATTTTCATTGATTTCTTTGG
>CAKZNE010000240.1 GCA_937129395.1 uncultured Cryomorphaceae bacterium
AGCCCACCAGCGCAGATGGTACTGGAGTAATATCCGGGAGAGTATGTCGTCGCCAATCTTCAAAGCCTCAACAATAAATTATTGTTGAGGCTTTTTTTTTTCATTATATCAAGTAAATAATTCCTTTAATAGTAGTATTTTGGCTTAGATTTTGTCTCGACAATCTTATGCTTAAAAACCATTCCTTAGGGTTCCTACTTTTCCTTTTTTGTTCCCTTTCAATTCCTTCCCAGGCTCAAAATATCGATCCTCATAATCTGGAATCCAAAAAACCCATTTTTAGTCATCAGTACACTTTTCTAAATGATGATTCTTATTATTTTATAGATACCCTTTTTGATAATCTTAAGGAATATCATAAATGGAATAATGCCAATGCAGATTTATTTAGTTATTCCGCTATTGGATCCATGGGGACGGCTCTAAATCAATTAACTTTAAACCGTTCAACTGATCTTTGGTCCTATTATAATTTTAAAGGATACAATTCTTATTTTTTAGAACAGGACCAAATAAAATATTATAATGTTAAATCTGCATTAACTCAAGCAAATTATTGGATGGGTTATGATGTAGGTCAAAGGTTTCAAATATTCCATACCCAAAATATTAATGACAATTGGAATTTTCTAATTGATTATTCAAGGCTTAATGATTTGGGATTCTATAATAATAACCTATCTAAAGAAGTGAGCTTTTTAGCAAGTTCCACCTATGAATCTAACAATGGCCAATACAAGATCAAATTTAATTTCTTTAATCAAAATCTAAATGTGGAAGAAAACGGGGGGATTTCTCAAGATTCCGTCTTTGAGAGTAACCTGGAAAGTAACAGAACCCTTTTTCTGATTAATTTGGATCAGGATAATCGAACAATGCGAAATCGGGAATTGTTTGTGAATCATGAATTGAATGTAAATCTTTACAATGGGGATTCATTACAGAAGGATTCTTTAAACAATAATCTTTGGCTAGGACATGATTTTAAATATTCTAGGCGTTCGGATACATATAGAGGAGTTAATAATGGAGATTATTATGAAAACTATTTTGGCTCTACCACCAATTACCTGGATAGTTCGTTCTTTAACTCCTTTGTTAATAGTGTTTATTTGAGGACCAATTTGGAAAGTTGGAATGATTTTAAACTAAAAGTTGGAGCGAAAAATATTATTTATAATTATGGAACGGATGGTTTTGAAATCAATGATGGAGCATTTGGTCTAATTGGAACCCTATTTGGTCAGCTTGGTAGGTTTCAAATTCAATCCAACTTGGATTATATTTTGAGTGGAAATTTGAGGGAAAGTTTGGATTTGAATGTCTCTGGACAATTGAATATGTTTAAAGCTGGTAAAGCTGAAGTTTCTTATAATCTCAATTCCCGATATCCAAATTTGTTTAAACAGGTTAATTATTCAGATAACTATATTTGGAATAATGATTTACGAAAGGTTAATTCCAACGAGTTGGCTTTCCGTTTTAATTGGAAAAAGGCAAATGGTCTTGAAATTTCGAATACTACAATTTCCAATTTTACTTATTATGATGAAACCTTCCGACCAGAACAACATCAATCTTTGTTAAATCTATTGAAGTTTGAAGTAAAGCAGAATTTTTTGTTTGGAAATTTGCTTCACTTTGATAATAGGATAATTTATCAGCTTGTAAATAATGAGGCCAAAGATGTACTTCCCCTTCCTGAAATTGTTAGCCGGAATGCACTATATTTTCAATTTCGTTTGTTCAATAATGCATTAAAATGTTTAGTTGGCGGTGAAGTTAAGTATTTTTCGAAGTACTATTCTCCAACATACTCTCCTGCCTTAGGTGATTTTATAGTCAAAAGGGAGAAGGAAATTGGGAATTACCCAGTTTTTGATGTCTTTGCGAATTTTAAAATTAGCTCGGCGATAGTCTTTTTTAAGTTTGAGCACGTGAATCAAGGACTTAATTCTTATTCTTATTACGCTGCGCCCCACTATCCATTTCCGGATAGAATATTTAGAGTAGGTATTTCTTGGCGATTTTTTAATTGACTACCACGATTTTCTGTTCTATTTTCTAATTGGTGCATTTCTTTTTTGAAATTAAAATACTGATAAATAGATTGTTAACTTTTGCGCTTTGTGTTTTCTGAAACTTTTTTTCCAAAGCGCTTGCAGGGTAGTAAATCATTGTTACATTTGCCGCCCCGTAAGCGTATAGGGGGATGTTCATTGAGACTTTTAGGGCCTAATATTAAAGTAGCAAAATAGTTTGTTGTTTTAAGAAAATGGGTTTATATTTGCCGCCCCTTAGAAATTTCGAAGGGGT
>CAKZNE010000241.1 GCA_937129395.1 uncultured Cryomorphaceae bacterium
CAGGGCGTCGTAGAGGCAATTTTCGAAGAATGGCCGGAGTTCAAAAACGCCCCTCAATCTGTCTGCGTGCTTTGTGGTCCAGGAAACAACGGCGGTGATGGCTTTGTCGTCGCGCGGTTGTTGAAAGACAGGAACTGGGATGTCGAGGTGTTTTTCTATGGCAATTCAGAGAATTTGCCGCCGGATGCCAGGAGAAATTATGAGAGAGTTTTCCAAAACAATTCCTGGTCAAGTTCCTGATGGAATTATTCCCGTTGATAAATTAGATTCTCTAAAAATTACCAAGACCCCCCCAGAGGCCAATCTGATCACGTGGTTTGGACATTCTGCATTTCTTATAGAGATTGATGGTAAAAAAATTCTTCTGGATCCAATGCTAGGAGAGGTTCCTGCTCCTCATCCATTATTAGGAAGCTCCAGGTTTAATAAGGAATTACCTATTGAAATTGAAAAGTTACCAGCCATTGATATTGTTATTATTTCTCATGACCATTATGATCATTTGGACTATGGTTCAATTCAAAAATTAAAGGGTAAAGTAAAGGATTTTTATATGCCTTTAGGAGTTGGTAATCACCTCAGGGAGTGGGGTATAGACTCCAATAAAATCCATGAGCTGAACTGGTGGGAAGAATCGAAAATTGGAAATTTCAATATTGTTTGTGCGCCTTCCCGTCATTTTTCGGGTAGGGGGCTCTTTGACAGAATGAGCACTCTTTGGGGATCATGGATTATACAATCAGATTCTTTGAACCTGTATTTCAGTGGAGATGGGGGATACGGTCCTCATTTTAAAGAAATTGGTGAAAAATATGGCCCCTTTGATTTTGCAATGATGGAATGTGGTCAATACAATGAAAACTGGAGTGAAATCCACATGATGCCAGAGCAAACCGCGCAAGCTGCTGTGGATGTTAATGCTAAATTAATGATGCCTATTCATTGGGGTTCTTTTAAGTTGGCATTACACAATTGGTCGGATCCGGTAGTTCGACTACAAATCGCAGCGAAGGAATTAAATCAAGACATGCTTACCCCCAAAATTGGACAATCCATAAATTTGGATGACACTGAAAATTTCCCGCAAACAAAATGGTGGGAAGGACTTTAATTCGCTTTAAAATCGAAAAAATAAAAATTTACGTTTTTTGTCGAAACTCAAAAATCAATACAATAGTTGGATCCTATGTAAATCACTTTTTATAAGCGATTTAACAGGCGACATTGAAACCATTGATTTAGATAGTTTTCAATTTAAAAAAGGACTTGAATTTCCAGGTTTAAACAAAAATTTAAGGTTAGGTAAAGTGGTTGAACGCTTTTTAAGTTTTGCCTTAAATTCAAGTTCAAATTATAGATTATTGGAAGAAAACTTTCAAATTATAAAAGACGGAATTACCTTAGGTGAACTGGATTTTATTATTGAAGATCTACGGAAAAAGGAGATTTTTCATTTAGAGTTAGTCCATAAATTTTATCTTTTTAAACCAGGTTCCAATAAAGTAAAACCAGAAGATTTTGTTGGTCCCAACCTAAATGATTCTTTAGATAAAAAATTATTAAAACTCAAGGAAAAGCAATTTCCAATTATTCATGAATCATTTTGTTCCAAAACCTTGTTAGAAAGGGGGATAAACACGAAAGAGTTAAAACAAAAGCTTCTTTTTACGGGGTCGGTTTTTATCCATCATTTGGAGCAAACAAGAATTTCAATTCTTAACAAAAATTGCATTCATGGTGTTTGGATGAGGGCTAATGAGTTTTTAGAATTAGACAAAGAAGGTGATCAATATTATTTACCCCAGAAGAGCGATTGGCTGGGCGATCCAAATGGATTAAAAGTCTGGGCCGAACAAGAAAAATTCTGGAAGGACTTGAGATCTGAACTACAAAATAGATACTCTCCAATGGTTTGGAAAAAGAGCAAGGAAAAAATTCAAAGAATCTTTGTCGTTTGGTGGGATTAAGTTTCAACACTCGCCACTAAGTCTGCCACAGTAGGGTGTAGGCTACCACCATCTTTTTCAATGGTAATATTAAGACTAGCAACTCCTTCAAGGTGATTGATTGCTACAAACTCCAAATTCTTTTGATTCAATACTCCAAGACTAACCATTTCACCGTTTACGTCACCCCAAAGTTGAAAACACTTTCCTTCGGGAGCTTTGGGTATATTTACAATATGAAGATAGGAGGCAGATTCATCCTCATTTCTATAGGCAATTATGTTTAAATCTTCCGCCTTTTCATTTCCTTCAATGTGAATTTTCTTTGTTGCGGGGTCGGCGATTAAAGCAAAACGGTCTTGTAAACTTCTAAATCCATCACTATTGCTTTTGTTTAGCAATTCCAACTTTCGCATTCCATTGACCAAATCTTGGTTTCTTTCTTCGATCTCCTGAACATTTTGCCAATTGTAAAAAGCAACAGACGAACTAATTAGGATTAAAACACTCGCAGCAACTTTCCAAGCTAAATTTCCAGAATTGGACTTGCCACTGTTTAGGGATAACACTTTTCCGCTATCACTTTCAAGGGTTTTTAATCTGGTGATCAAAGCGTCTTTTACTTTGATCGGTACTTTAACTGCGCGACTTTGAGCCAGTTTCTCCATGTTTTGTTGGAGAAGGAGAAAATCTTTTTGAACGGCAGTAGAGGAAAGGATAAAATCTTCAGTCAATTTCAAATCCTGTGGATTTTGAATCAGCCCAAGAGCGTATTCCTCCAATAAACTTGATTCTAAAAATTCTTTTTCGTTCATACTATTTAAGCTGCCAAATCATATATACAATAAGAGAAACAACAAATATTTTTCTCAATTCACGCATTGCAATTTTGTAGCGCGTTTTTACGGTTCCAAGTGGAATTCCCAATTCATCACTTGCCTCTTGCTGCGTCATACCTTGAAAAAATAGGGCTTCAATTATTTCTTGATACTTAACCTCTAAATCCCCCAGATGTTTACGCAAATCCAAAAAATCTGGATTAAAGGACAAACCTTCAACATCACTTACGTTGTTTTCTGTGATTTGGATTTCCGAATCCCGTTTTTTATTGCTAATTCTTAAATTATCAATTGCTGTATTACGAGTAATATTTAAAAGCCAAGTAAAAAGGGTTCCCTTTGCGGGATCATAGCTAGACAGTTTTCGCCATCCTTTTACAAAACTTTCTTGGAGAATATCTTGGGCTTCTTCCTCATTCTTAATTACACTCAAGGCAATGCCGTACAGGCTGTCGGAAAACTTATTGTACATCAGCTCAATTGCCTCTGTTTGATTGCTTTTCATTCTTTCAAGTATAAAGGAATCTGCGGGGTTTATCATGGCACCGCAAAGTAGCTAATATTTTCTTTTTCAGCCTAAAGGCATTTGCTAAAATTCAGGGCTTTGAATTGTCAAAAGGATTCAATATTTAGGATTGTTTTTATTTTTTATTAAAAGTAAAATCAGAAATATCGGCCTAGGGGCTTTCATTTTCATATCTTTGCAAAAGTTAGTTTTCGGACTGTTTTAAGCCTTTTTTGATAAAAAACGATAGGTTTTTACAGTTTTTTAGGAATTAAAAACACAATTTATCGAAATTTTATCCCTTGATGATTTGCTGGTTCATTTGGAAAATGCAAGTACAAATGATTTTCAAAACTTAGCAAAGCATATTAAAATTGAAATCAAAGAATTAGAGAAGTATCTGCATTGGGATACTGCTCATTACACCCGAAACTGCATTCGCAGAACTGAAAAATTTGAACTTATAGCCCTTTGCTGGGAGCCGCATCAAGAAACCCCAATTCATTGTCATGGCGGGGAAGAATGCTGGGTTTATATGGTAGATGGAGAATTGGAGGAATCCCGATTTGAAGAAGAGGACTTCGATTGTGAAAAAGAGAAACAAAAAATGTCTTTAGGGGAGTATCAGATCTCCTATATGGAAGATACCCAAGGTTACCATAGTTTGAGTAATTTAACTTCCAAAAGGGCTGTTAGCCTACACCTTTACCACAAACCTATAAGCAGTTGCCGTATTTACAACAAGGAACTGCAATCATTTAAATGGGTTGAAATGAGTGACTACTCGTTTGAAGGTAAACTATTACAAGAAGCATAAAAACATATTTAAGAAGGAGATCAATGCAGGAATTGAACAAAGATTTAGATCAGTTTAGAATTATAACTGAGGCTTTATTAAATGATGAAACTGAAAATCCAGTGAGTGAACTTATCCCAGCGGATAAGCTTTTTGAGGAAATGGATTTAAGTTTACAAGAGGAAGGAATAAGTGATGACAAGTTTTACAATAGCCTTACTGACTTAGTTCTTAAAACTCCTAAAACTGCTAGTGCTCATTTCTTTAACCAACTTTTTGGCGGTAGACAAAGCAAAGCAGTACTTGGTGATTTGTTAGCCGTAATACTAAATAACAGCATGTACACCTATAAGGTAGCTGGTCCCCAAGTAGGAATTGAAAAGGAAATCATAAAACAAGTTGTTGAAAAAATTGGCTATCCTTCAAAATCTAGCGGGACTATAGCTGCCGGAGGTTCAATGAATAATTTTATGGCCTTAATAATGGCCAGAGATCATTTTGATTCTGATATTAAACAAAATGGGGTTCGTAAAAGCCTAATCGCTTATTCTTCAAAAGATTCACATTATTCAAATGCTAAAAATGCCGCCTTTGCAGGTATCGGCAAGGATAATGTTAAATATGTTGCAACGAATAAAGCAGGGCAAATAATCCCCTCTGAATTTGAAAAAGCAATTCTGGAGGACCTTTCCAATGGAAATCGTCCATTTTTTCTAAATGCCACTGCAGCAACTACCGTTTATGGAGCATACGATCCTATTAATGAACTAGCGGATATTTGTGAAAAATATAAAATTTGGCTACATGTGGATGGCGCTTATGGTGGAGCAGTACTTTTTAGCGAAAAATACAAACACCTTATTAGTGGTGTAGAACGCTCGAATTCATTTGCATTCAATGCCCATAAAATGCTAGGAACTCCACTTTCTTGTTCCATTTTATTGGTTAAGGACAAGCAAAATTTGGACTATTCCTTTAGTAATGATGCAACTTATCTTTACCAGACCCACGATGATGATTTTAATCCTGGAAAAACCTCTTTTCAATGTGGAAGAAGAAATGATGCCTTGAAATTATGGACTCTGTGGAAATCCGTAGGAAGTAGGGGTCTAGAAAAAATCGTTGATCACCAATTTGCATTGGCAGACTTCGCAAGAGAATATGTCACCAACAATCCCGATTATCAAGTTTATGGACCAGGAGATTCTGTATCTGTTTGTTTCAATTATAAAGGGATTGATCCAAAAATAATTTGCTCCAAATTATACGAAGATAGAGAGCTTGTTGTAGGATATGGTGAATTTGATGGGGTGGAATTTATCCGATTTGTCACCATAAACGCGAATAATTCTGAAAAGGAAATACTGAACTTCTTTAGTGTTTTAGAATCTTACGTTGAAGAAAAGCAAGATTTGTTTCTTACTCGAGCAGGAAAAACCGAATAATCAAAATTGTATTTTTAAACTGCAAATTTCCTTATTTAATTTTCAATCTCTTTTTGAATCCAATTAGTATTGGATTGAATTGAACTTGCTTTAGCTTGTCTTTAATTAGAATTAAAGAAATCGAATATTGTGTCCTAAAACTAATTAGGTAATTAAGTTTAGGGTTTAAGCTATTATTTTTAGCAGACAATCATAGACCCCAATATTTTGAGAAAATTCCTTTTAGTATTCAGCTTTGCTTTTTTGTATTTCAATTCTTTTGCCGGCCATGAAGAGGGCGGAATAATAATAAATTATCGGAGTTTGGCTAACTTAAACGGGGATAGCCTAGAATATGAAATAACTATTTATTCTATCTTCAGTTTAGCAGGTATTGCTGCACCCACAACTATGGGCGTAAATCTTACAAGCAGCTGTTTTTCTACATCAACTTATTCCTTACCCAGAGTTTCAAGTTCTTCAGGAGGACTTTTACCACTTTTGGGTGCTGATTATTGTGCCCCATCCTTAAATATCAGTTCCAATTCCGGATTAGGGTTTTATAGAGATACGGTTATTTTACCTGGCAAATGTGCAAACTTCCGCTTTGAGGTTTCCTCTGGTTTTGGACGTTACAATTTCACCGCAAACATTGCTAGTAGCTTTGGGACAAACTATTTTTTCGTAACCCTAGATAATCTAAATGGCCCCAATTCATGCCCTCAAGTTGATCAATCAGATATATTACAAGCTGCTTGTTTATTGAAACCCTTAACCTTATATGGTTTTATTGAACCCGATGGAGACAGTGTAGTTTACAAACCATCAACCCCGTTAAACATTAGTGGCTCAACAATTACTCCCTTGAGCTATTCTTTGGGATATAGTCGGCTAAATCCAGTTAATTCTCCCTCAGGTTATTTTTTAGATTCTACCAACGGCGTTGTAAAAACCGAATTAAATACAGTAGGAGCCTTTGCCATAGGAATTCAATTTGAGGAATACAGATTGGACACAGCCCTTGGTTTTAAAGTATTAATTGCAAAAGGAAGATTTATTATGAACCTAATCGGCGCTTCCAGCTGCAGTCCTTTGCCTATTGAAATTGATCATTCTGTTGCCCTTAATTCAGATTCCCTTCAATGTGGTGAGAAGTTTATTGAAATAAGAACAACAAGAAAAGCGGACTTAACAAGTATGACCAGTACTGGATCTGAGTTTAACATTTCCTCAAAAAGGAATCCCTCATTAAATATAATTGCAGCACAATTTCTGTCTGAGACTGTAATTAAATTAGAACTAAATCAAACCATTAACAGTAATGACACTATTTCCTTAAGTATTTCCAACGGTACAGATCAGAATACCATCATTTCAGTTTGCGGGAAAGAAGTTACTCCCATCACGGACACCCTAGTATTTTACTCTCCTCTTGCATCGCCCCTAAATTCCCAATTCACCTATTCCTCAAATTTTCTGGATCTAAACTTTCAGTCAGCTCTTGCAGATTCTGTGGTTTGGGACTTTGGGGACGGATCACCAGTTCTTATTAATGCAAACAACCCGAATCATATATTCCAAACACCAGGTTCTTATACTGTTCAACTAAGTTTATTTAATTATTGTGGGGATGTTTGGACAAGCGCCCAAACAATTAATGTTTGTGATAGCATTTCCGCCGATTTAACTTATTCCATTTCAGGAGATACTTTGACATTTGATGGTAGCTCATCATTTGGAGCAAATAACTATCATTGGAATTTTGGTGATGGGGATAGTTCTATATCTGCCTCCGGTAATCATGTTTTCAGCACAGGAGGGACCTATACAGTTGTTCTTTATGCTATTAACGATTGTGGCGATAGTTCGCAAGTAAGTTTCCAAGTTGAAACCTGCCTCGCGCCAAATGCCTTTTGGACATATACCATCCTAAGCACTACCCAAAACGGAATGGACGTCAATTTTGATGGCACCAGCTCAACAAATGCAACGAGATATATTTGGGATTTTGGGGATGGTACTTTAGATAGTTCCAGTTTAAGTCCAAATCATGTGTACCAAACTCCTAGCTTAAGTTATTTGGTTAGTCTTACGATTTTCAACACCTGTTCGGATATGGCCAATAAAACTTACAGATTAGATCAAATTGGTTTGGAGGAAAATGATTTTATCCATTCGATTGAAATTTACCCAAATCCAGCAAAAGATATTATTCATTTTAAATGGAATACGGAAAATGAAAAAGAAATCAAGGTTGCATTATACTCGGTAGAAGGGAAGAAGGTGATGGAAAAAAACCTTACTAATGAAAGTGAAGACAAAATGCAAATTGATATTGATCATTTAAATCCAGGTTATTATACCATTGAAATAAAAAATTCTTCTAGCAATCGGTTTTATAAAATTTTGATTCAATAATAATTTTCCATTTCCCCTTTCTTTATTAAAAACCAAAACCAGCTCTTGTACTAAATCAAGAGCTGGCTTTGGGAGTTTACAAACGACAATTAAAAGTTATAGGATAAGCCTAACCTTATCCTTCTTGGTAATCCGTAAAATCCAGAATTGTTGATGGATCTATTGTACAAATCCACATAAGATCTGGCATTTGCTTGTTGTGAAATTTGGGCTTCCGCAGCACTGGAAGATAAATATCCATTATCATCTGGACTCCCCGTAAAAGCATAAACACCTGTTATATTCTTGGTATCAAAAAGGTTAAACACCTGAAGGTAAATCTCAAATGATCTTCTTTTGCTTATCAGAAAAGCCTTGTTTATTTTTGCATCAAAGTTCATTTGCCACGGCAGTCTAGCTCCATTAATCTGACCGTCAATTTGGGCATTCGCTCTAAAGTCTACACGTTTTGTATAGGGATTTCCAGACAATCCGGTAACCAAAAGGTTTATTCCCATATTCTCAAACACTCTTGAGTTCCACCAGCTAGGACCCGTATTATTTGGAATTCTGTAATCCATGTTTACGGTAAACTCATGTCTTCTTTCATGGTCTAGGGGTAAAATATACCTCAGGTTAGGCTGACCTGAATTGGCCAAAGCTGCACCGGAATTAATATTAGATCCAGTACCAGTTGCAAATTTCATCGTATAGTTTCCTCTAAGTCTAAAGTTTTGCACCCTTCTTAATTCATATTCTAAAGTAAAACCTTTTGTGGTTGCAAAATCTAAATTATCATAAGCCACATAAGTAATTGGGTAAGCTTGGGTAAAAGCTCTAGTTTGAACCAAATCCCTTAATTCCCTATAGTATGCAGAAACTTTCAAGGCGCTTTTTTCCGTTAATCGTTGTTTAAAACCCAATTCATATTCCGTTGTTATTTGGGGTTTTAGATTAGGGTTATTTAAAAACCCTCCAGCGTTTTTGTTTACTAAATTCAAATAATCAAATGGGTTTAATCTAGAAACACCCGTTGTTGGTCTTTGTGACAAAACATCATAATGAGCAACCAAAAGCGCATTTTCGTTTATTGGAAAATTAAAAGAGATCCTAGGCATAATCACCACCTGAGGGTCATAATCCTTAAAAGATTCATCAGTTAGGGTACTTACAGCCTCAGAATCGACCGATGGCGGGGTACGCAACATCGGTTTTATTCCTCCTCCTGCAGCATCAGATAAATCCTGTGGATCAGTTAATAAATCTCCTGCAGCATCATACCACTGATTATTTTCTGGATTTCTATAACCAACAATGCTTGTGGATTCATAATCAAAACTGCTTACATAAACCACATAATCGCCACCAATATTACTAGGTACCTGACTTAAAACATCTGACGAAATCGCAGAGCCTGCAAGATCTCTTACCTTATAGGTTGGGAATAAAACATAAGGATCCTTTAATACTTCTTGGTTTAAATCAAATCGGTCCACTCTCAGTCCCACGTTAAAAGAAAGCTCTCTAAACTCAAATTGATCTTGAATATATCCTGCCATGTAAGTAGGTTGAAAAGCGGCAACCGGCCTAGTTAAATTCCCATTTTCATCCTTTGCAGTGAAAAAGTCTGAAATTTGGGTTCTATCATCAGCAATGGCTCCGGTATAGTCATATCCATAGTAATTCACATAGTTTGTTCCTCCTGGGTTTATTAATTCATCGGCAGAAAAGAAATCAAGCTTAAATAAACTTGGATCCATATTCATGATGTTAATTTGATCCGTATTATAGCGATCAAGGCCGTTTGCAATTCTTATATTTTCGGCAAAAGCACTTGCATTTGTAGGAGAATAAGCAAAATTATAATTGATTGTATCCTGATAAACACCATTAGCATCCCGCACAACAATAGGGTTTTGTAAATCCAGTTCTCTGTTGGGTATATTTTGTAATAACCTCATTTGAGTCCACAATCCGGTGGCATTCAAATTATAAAATCTATTAGTTTTTTGTTCAAATTCAAAACCAGCAACTAAGGCATGACCTTTAATTTCAAAACTAGACATTCCCGTTACCCTAAACTGTTCTTGTTTAAACTTAGAATAATTTCCTTGAACACCACCAGGACTGCCCCAAAGGCCATAAACACTTTTTGGGCCAGTGCCGTTAACGGGTATATTATTACCTATTAATTCCTCGATGGTTCTTACTCGCAAACCATTATAATCTTCCATTAATTCAAAATAATTTTGAGTGTAATTTCCCCTTACTGAATTGTTAGTCCCTTGGCGGAAATCAATTCCTAAAGGTGTTTGACCATTGTACAAAAAGCCAGAATAACCAGTTACACTATCGGTTCCATAATTGTAGGATTCTGCGGTGATAACGTCAAA
>CAKZNE010000242.1 GCA_937129395.1 uncultured Cryomorphaceae bacterium
AATCAATTTGAAGATCCTTCATAATTTCCCTGCCAATTTCTGGCAAACCATCCTTTTTCAACAATGGTAAAATGGCAACTTTAATGGGAGCAAGAGCAGCCGGTAATTTTAAAACCACTCTTTCAGAACCGTCTTCAAGTTTTTCTTCTTTATAGGAAGATGACATTACTGCTAAAAACATACGATCCAATCCAATTGACGTTTCTACCACATGAGGGACATAGTTTTGGTTTATTTCTGGATCGAAGTATTGTAATTTTTTACCGGAATGTTCTTCATGTGCCTTAAGGTCAAAATCAGTGCGGCTGTGGATTCCTTCCAGTTCTTTAAATCCAAATGGGAATTTAAATTCTATATCACTAGCATTATCCGCATAGTGAGCCATTTTTTCATGATCGTGAAAACGGTATAAATCTTCCCCCAAACCAAGAGCTTTATGCCAAGCTAGTCTGGTTTCTTTCCAATATTCATAATATTTTTTACCATCTCCTGGGCGAACAAAAAATTGCATCTCCATTTGTTCAAACTCCCTCATCCTAAAAATAAACTGACGAGCCACAATTTCATTTCTAAAGGCTTTCCCAGTTTGAGCAATCCCAAAAGGAATCTTCATTCTACCAGATTTCTGAACATTTAAAAAATTCACAAAAATTCCTTGAGCTGTTTCGGGTCGCAGGTAAACCTGACTTGCACCTTCTGCCACAGAACCCATTTGGGTGCCAAACATGAGGTTAAACTGACGAACGTCTGTCCAGTTTTTGGAACCAGAATCAGGGTCGGCAATTCCTTTTTCTTCAATTAGGGCCTTTACATCTGCTAAATCTTCCGCTTCCAAGCTTTTGGCCAATCGGCTTAATGTGCTTTTCGCTTCATCGATATATCCTTTTACTCTTGGATTGGTTTCTCTATACAACTCAGCATCAAAAGTTTCCCCGAATCTTTTGGCGGCTTTTTTAATTTCCTTTTCTGCTTTTTGCATCTGCTTTTCAGCATAATCTTCAATAAGAACATCAGCTCGGTGTCTTTTTTTAGAATCCTTATTGTCAATTAAAGGATCACTAAAGGCATCCACATGTCCAGAAGCTTTCCAAATAGAAGGATGCATAAAGATGGCACTGTCGATACCTACAATATTTTCATGCATTTGCACCATGGCCTTCCACCAATATTCTCTAATGTTTTTTTTAAGCTCTACACCATTCTGACCATAGTCGTAAATGGCTGCCATTCCATCATAAATTTCACTTGAAGGAAAAATAAACCCATACTCTTTGGAATGGGAAATAATTTTTTTGAAAATATCGTCACTCATTTTTAAAACAACATTTTTACGTTATCAGAAAATAATTTAATTGCAATCGCTAAAAGGATAATACCAAATACTTTTCGAAGAACTCCTAATCCTCCAGAACCAAGTTTTTTCTCTAGGAAGCCTGCACTTTGCAAAATCCCAAATACAATAAAGGAATTTAAAATTATGGCAACAACTATGTTTTCCAGAGCGTATTCCACTCGGATTGAAATTAAGGTGGTTAATACTCCCGCTCCAGCGATTAATGGAAATGCTAAGGGTACGATCGAAGCTGAGCCGGGTTCTTCATCTTTAAAAAGAGTTAATCCAAGTATCATTTCCAAAGCAAGAAAGAAAAGCACAAAGGCTCCGGCAACGGCGAATGAATTAATATCTACGCCAAGAAGATTTAAAATTCTTTCACCCAAAAAAAGAAATATTATCATGATCAAAGCAGATACAATGGTTGCTTTTCCACTTTGGATATGACCCACTTTTTGTCTTAAGCTTATAATCAAGGGTATGCTCCCAGTAATATCGATTACAGCGAAAAGAATCATGGTGGCGGATAGGATTTCTTTAAAGTCGAAATTCATTCTTCGTATTAATTCGGCAAAAATAACACTATTGTTTTGCTAAGGAGCTATGCTTTAGTGGATAATTACCTTAATAAAAGGAATAAATCCATGGCTGTTTTTCTACTTCTCATTCTTTTGAATGTTTATTTTTGCCAACTATGATCGCCATTGATAACACCTTAGTATCCGAAGATTTATTGGACAAGCAATTTGTTTGTGATTTGAGCAAATGCCAAGGAGCGTGCTGTGTAGAAGGAGATGCAGGTGCGCCGTTGGATGATATGGAAGTGAAAAAATTAGAGGAGATTTTTGATGATATCAAACCTTATTTAAGGGAGGAAGGTGTATTGTCGGTTTTACAACAAGGAACTTCTGTCCAAGATCCTAGTGATGATGAATGGGTTACTCCTCTCGTAAATAATTCGGAGTGTGCTTATGTTGTATTTGAAAATGGCATCACCAAATGCGGTATTGAAAACGCGTGGAGAGATGGGAAAACAGATTTTAGAAAGCCGGTAAGTTGTCATCTTTATCCCATCCGAATTACTTCTTACAAGAGTTATGATGCTGTTAACTACCACAAATGGGAAATCTGCGCCCCAGCATGTGATTTAGGAAAAGAACTAAAGGTGCCTGTATATCAGTTTGCTAAGGATTCTCTAATCCGTAAATACGGTGAAACCTGGTATAAAGACCTGGAAGAAGTTGCCGAAAATTGGTCTGATTAATTTTCCACCAAGGTTTTTAACAATCGGTGTGGATTAAATTTTCAAAATCATTGCTAATTTAATTTGGAAATTTTCTATCTCAGGCTATCACTCGATTTTAAAGCCCCCTGTTTTTTTTGCCTGTTAATAAGTCCCCTTGAATGTTCAAAACTACAGGTTGACATGAGCTCATAAAAAGTCAAAATTTGTGAAGCAAGTTAGTAGAGGGGAATTCTATCTATCGAAATCAAGATAATTTAAAACACTGAAATTCAGTTTGTTAGTCAAATTGACACTGGGTTTCTAGCCTCTGAAACAAGGACTTAGCGACAATATATAAAAGTAGAGAGCATGAGTATGGTGGAGCCAATTTTAGAAGAAAACAAAAACAGATTCGTCCTTTTTCCTATCGAACATCACGATATATGGAAATGGTATAAGAAGGCGGAAGCGAGTTTTTGGACGGCTGAAGAGATTGACCTGCATACAGATCTAAGTGATTGGGAGAATAAACTGAATGATGATGAGCGTTATTTCATCAAACATGTTTTGGCCTTTTTTGCTGCAAGTGATGGTATCGTTAATGAAAATCTAGCTGAAAATTTTGTGAATGAAGTTCAATTTACAGAAGCGAAGTTCTTTTATGGTTTTCAGATTATGATGGAGAATATCCATAGTGAAACCTATTCTTTATTAATAGATACTTATATAAAGGACCCTGCGGATCGTAACCATTTATTTAATGCCATTGAAACTTTCGAAGCCATTAAAAAGAAAGCCGACTGGGCACTAAAATGGATTGAATCCGACTCCTTCGCAGAAAGGTTAGTAGCCTTTGCTGCTGTAGAAGGGATTTTCTTTAGTGGCTCCTTCTGTTCTATTTTTTGGTTAAAGAAAAGAGGACTTATGCCAGGCCTTACTTTTTCCAACGAATTAATTTCTAGGGATGAAGGATTACATTGTGATTTTGCTTGTCATTTGCATAATGCACATCTAGTAAATAAAGTTCCAAAAGACAGAATTAAACAGATTATTGTTGAAGCATTGGATATTGAACGAGAGTTCATAACTGAATCCTTGCCAGCAAAACTAATCGGGATGAATTCTGAATTAATGACACAATATTTGGAATTTGTAACCGATAGACTTCTTGTAGAGCTTGAATGTGAGAAAGTTTATAATGTAGAAAATCCATTTGATTTTATGGATATGATTAGTCTACAAGGAAAAACCAATTTCTTTGAAAAAAGAGTTGGTGAGTACCAAAAAAGCGGAGTGGTTCAAGGTCAAGAATCCAACCAAATTAGCTTTGATGCTGATTTTTAAATCAAGCAAAACAACAATCAACCAATAAGAACAACCGAGCAAAAAAATTATTTATGTACGTATTAAAAAGGGACGGAAGAAAAGAAACAGTAAAGTTTGATAAAATTACAGCACGTATTCAAAAGCTGTGTTACGGACTAAGTGATCTTGTAAACGCTACCAATGTAGCTATGAAGGTTATTGAAGGTATTTATGATGGGGTGACGACCTCTGAATTGGATAGCCTTGCTGCTGAAGTTGCGGCATCATTAACAACAAAACATCCTGATTATGCCCAGTTAGCGGCCCGTATTGCGGTTTCTAACCTTCATAAAAACACCACCAAATCCTTCTCAGATACAATGAAGGATTTGCATGAATATGTAAATCCAAGAACAGGATTACATTCTCCATTAATTGCCGATGACGTTGCAGAAATCATTGACAAAAACAAAGAGATGTTGGATTCTACCCTTATTTATGATAGGGATTTTAGCTATGATTATTTCGGTTTCAAAACCCTAGAACGTTCTTATTTGTTGCGTGTAAATGGACAAATAGCAGAACGCCCACAACATATGTTAATGCGT
>CAKZNE010000243.1 GCA_937129395.1 uncultured Cryomorphaceae bacterium
TAGCGCCGGGTAAAACGCCTCCATGTGAAGGTTTAGCGCCTTGAGACAGCTTAATCTCAACCATTTTTACGCAGTCGGTCTGTACTCGTGAAGCAAAGGCTTCGTCATTGAAAGTTCCGTCGGGATTGCGACAGCCAAAATAGCCAGTTCCTATTTGCCAAATTATGTCACCACCATGCTTTGTGTGGTATTGGCTCATGCTGCCCTCGCCTGTATTGTGCGCAAAATTGCCCAAAGCAGCTCCTTTGTTCAAGGCTTCTATGGCTGTCGCACTCAGTGCTCCAAAGCTCATGGCAGAAATATTTAAAATACTAGCATTATAAGCTTGCTTACAATCTGGACCTCCAATTGTAACCCTAAGTGATTTTGGATCAACAACTTTAGGATGCAGAGAATGATTTACCCACTCGAAACCAATTTCATAAACATTCATTTGAGTACCAAAAGGTAAAGTCGATAATTGCTTTTTTGCCCTTTGGTAAACTATGGATCGTGATTGCCTTGAAAAAGGAACGCCGCTGGAATTGGTTTCAATAAAATACTGACTAATTTCGGGTCTTATTCCTTCAAAAACATACCTTAAATTTCCAAGGAGAGGGAAATTCCTTCTGATGGCATGTCTTTTTTGGAACATGTCGTTTATTCCAATAAAAAATAAAGGAAGGACTAGAACAAAAGCCCACAGGATATTTGGTATTAGAAATGCCAGTCCTACAATTGCAGCAATTGTAACAAGCGAAATAATTAAAAACTGCTTTCTCATTTATCTATTTCTAATGTGAATTGATTTAGGGTTTTTTGAACAAAAATTTTAGAGTTTAGTATTCCTAATTCTCCAAACCCTCCATAATTGGGAATAAATTAATTTAATCTTAAACCATGGCTGGTAAAAGAAAGTCCTTGCTGTCCTAAAGTGGAGATCATAACCGCGTCAAAAATTGGAGGAAATTTAGAATCCGTAACTGCCCAATCTATGATGAAATTTCCGCCAGAACCTCCTTCAATATCCAATTCGGGAATTATGATTTGCAATGTTTCCATGGGTAAAATATAAATTGGTTTCTCAAAATAATTTCGAATCATTTTACCATGAGTATCATAATATTTTGTGCTTAGAACATAGGCGGTATCCTCATTATGAGTATTTCTTAAACTCACGGTGACAGTTAACCCTACCATATTATGGGCATTTTTACTGTAAACTTGAGAATAGACGCCTAGATAGGTACTCCCTTCATCCTGCACCTTGGCTACCGGAATCTTCACCGATCGCTTTTGCCATTCCAAATTTTCAGCAAGTTGAACATCCTCAACAGAAGGGTGACAAGAAATAAAAAGAAAACTGGATAGAATCAATAGTTGAAAGGCTAATTTCATTTTTGTTGGCTTTTTACAAATTTAGGGATTTGCCCTTGGATAAAGCCCCTTCAAGTTGCTTTTCAATACAGAATTGCAATTTTGGCAAAACACTCGAAGCCCCACCTTGATTTTATGGAACATAGGTGAAAAATGATTTAAAAATTATACGCCAACAATTGGGATTAGAAATATCTACGACTTACACCAAAAAGAAAACGACCCAAAAGGGCCGTTTTAAATGTTTTCACAGCGGAATAATCCTTATTGTGAATTGCTTTTAAATTGTTCTTCAAACATAGTGAAAAAAATTAGATGTATTTTGCTTAAGTGAGGAATTTCCAATCAATCCAAGATATATTTTCCCCTCTCATACCTCAAAATTAAATACATCAAAATTTTCGCGCCCTTTTTTGGATATTTTATCATTCAATAAATTAAAATATTTGGTACTTTAGTTTTTAGAAACCCCTCCTATTTAACCTAAAACTTCCTATATGAAAAAAATACTCGGACTTGACCTCGGAACTAATTCTATTGGTTGGGCATTAATTGACCAAGATTTCAATAAAAAAGAAGGAAACATTCTCGATATGGGTAGTCGAATTATCCCAATGTCTCAAGATGTTTTGGGCAAGTTTGATGCAGGTGTTTCAATTTCTCAAACTGCAGAAAGGACATCCTATAGAGGAGTTCGAAGAATGTATCAAAGAGATAACCTCAGGCGGGAAAGACTTCATAGGGTTCTAAACATTTTAGGATTTCTACCAGATCATTACCAAAACTCCATTGATTTTAAGAAAAAACTGGGTCAATTTAAACCTGGTACTGAGATAAAACTCAATTATAAGTTGAATTCGGAAGGAAAACATGAATTTATTTTCATGGATGGCTTTTTGGAAATGGCTAAAAAATTTAAAGAAAATGGATATTCTGAAAACCTTCCTTTTGATTGGACCTTGTATTATTTAAGAAAAAAAGCTCTGTCTGAAAAAATAAGCCCTGAAG
>CAKZNE010000244.1 GCA_937129395.1 uncultured Cryomorphaceae bacterium
TATGACCTTAGAAAAGGCCTTTTTCTGGGAATACAAATGAAAAAAAAGAATTTAATGACAGCTAAAGAAATAATCAGTGAATTAAAAAATTTGGGTGATGAAAGAACTAAAAAGAATTACATCGCTCAAGGTGCTAAAGAGCCATTTTTTGGTGTGAAAGTTCAGGATTTGAAAAAGATTCTAAAGAAAACCAAAAAGAATCATGAATTGTCACTAGAGCTTTACGCCACAGGCAATTATGATGCAATGTATTTAGCTGGGCTAATGGCTGATGAAAAGCAAATTTCAATAGATAAATTGGAGGAATGGGTAGAAGGGGCCTATTTTTCTTATCTCAGTGAATATACAGTTCCATGGGTGGCAGCGGAAACGGAATTTGGTTTGGAATTAGGTTTAAAATGGATTGAATCTGATATAGAAACTACGGCTGCTGCGGGATGGGGAACCCTCGCTTATTTTGCCATGTTAAATGAAGATGAAAAACTGGATGTTGAAATGTATTCTAGTTTTATGGATAGAATTGGAAAGGAAATTCACCAATCACAAAATAGGGTTCGTTATGCTATGAATGGTTTTGTCATTTCCGTAGGGACCCATGTTTTGGAATTAACCGAAAAATCCAAAGAGATTGCAAAACAAATTGGAAAAGTCACAGTGGATGTTGGCGGTACAGCCTGTAAGGTGCCTTTGGCTACTGAATATATATTAAAGGTGGAAGCCCGTGGTAAAATGGGGGTAAAGAGGAAAACGGCCCGTTGTTGAGATTGTTTGACTTAATATTGTGACTCGAATTTATAAGGCTTTTGAAAAAGAGTTTTTACACTAAATCTTAGGGCAAAGTTTATTGCATGGAAATTAAAATCTACTTTAAAAACTTGCTTTCATCATTTAGTTTTTCAGGAAGGCCTTAGACGATATCATTAAAAAAAAAAACTGGGTACATCTTGTACCCAATAAAGATTTGCCCTTTTATTCCAGACATAATTTTTAGAGATTGTAGGAGGCGAAATTTCGCATTGGAATTACAATCAAACTCAAATGTCAAAAAGGAAAATTAAAAACCATGATCGTCAATCTTACCGATTAAAAAGTTGGGATTACGGCAGTAATGCAGCCTATTTCGTAACTATTTGCACTAAAAATAAGGAGCAATTTTTTGGTGAGATAATAGCAAAGGAAGAGGGTATCGTTACGGATCCGGTTATTGATAAGCAAGATTTTGCATCCCAAGTCAGCAAATCGTTTTCATTAAGGAAAACCGAAATAGGAAGAGTCGCTCATCGGAATTGGTTAGCGATACCCGATCATTTTCCATTCGTAAAGTTAGGAAGCCA
This sequence comes from uncultured Cryomorphaceae bacterium, assembly GCA_937129395.1. Lineage (GTDB taxonomy): Bacteria > Bacteroidota > Bacteroidia > Flavobacteriales > Schleiferiaceae > CAKZNE01. The sequence continues at coordinate 1,335 of CAKZNE010000244.1, forward strand.
TATTATCATGCCCGATCATATGCACGGCATAATAATTATAGACAAACCCCCAGGGGATTTGCAACCCGTTGCAACCCCCGTAGGGATGCAAAATCTTGCATCCCAACTGTCATCCCCAAAAAACAAATTCGGTCCCCAATCAAAAAATTTGGCATCCATAATAAGGGGATACAAGGCATCAGTAAAAAAACACGCCACAATGAATAATATAGATTTTAAATGGCAGGGCTTGTATCATGATCATATTATAAGAAATGGCGATGCTTTCGATAGAATATCCTATTACATTGAAAGTAATCCACGAAAGTGGTATTATAATAACCGAAAAGGATAGTTTTATTAAGCCTTAAAGCTTTTAGTAGAGCAACAAGATTTACCCTAACTAGATTTTAAGGCCTAAAAGACCTCTTTTAAAAATTTTAGTTTCGATAGATTGGGCTCGAAGCCTATCTTCTAAAACATCGGCAACCTTCATTGTATCAACACTATCTCCACAGGTAAAAGCGTCCACAGCGGCATAACCATGTTCTGGCCAGGTGTGAATGGTGATATGAGATTCTGCGATGATTACTACTCCGCTAACTCCATGTGGATTAAACAAATTGGTATGAACAGAAACGATGGTGGCTCCAGAAACAAGAGCTGCCTCTTTTAAAAAAGATTCTATTTTTTCAGGATTGTTTAAAAGAGCTACATCGCAATTGTATAGCTCAACCAAAAGGTGATTCCCTAAAAATTGTTTGGTTTTTTGTTGGTCTGACATTAATCGAATCTTCCGTCGCTAATATTAAAATCCTTGCTAATTACCTTTTTAGCTGGACCATCAGCCATTAAAATTAAATAGTCGTTTTCTTCTACAAGGCAATTGTTTTCGGGGTTTTTGAGAACCGTATAATCCTGATTGGATTTACTAATTCCCAAAAGAACAGAATTATAGGTCTTTTTCATTTCCAGGAAAACCTCCTCGTATTTCCTTCCAATAAATGGGTTTTGACCCATAATTTTAAACTGAACGATATCATGATCGTCACCTTCCAAGGATGTTTCCATAATATCCTCTGTTAGAAAGGCAGCATCCGGTTCAAAAATATAGCTAGCTACTAATTTCGAAGCTATTTCGTTTTTGGAAACTATATAGGTTACACCCACTGAACGGAATGTGTCTTTTAAATCTTGGGAATTTAATATTACAACGAATTTTAAATTGCTGAATCTTTTTTGGATGTTTATAATGTGGATAAGGGTTTTAGAGTCGTCATCGAAATTGATAAAGACTTTGGAACATTGTTCAATATTGGTTTTGGCCAATGCTTCGTAGTTGTCATAGTCGGCAAAAAGAACAAAAATTTGATCGTTGGGGTAGGACTCTCGAATGAGATCTACATCATTTTTAGAGTTTGTAATGATGGCAATTTTATGCCCAGCTTTTACGATTTGGTTGGCTACTTGTTTACTAAAATCATCCCAACCAATTATTACAAAATGATTATTCAATTTGGTACCGAATTGTCCGGTTTTTTTCTTTTCCATATAGGAAGTTATTAATAATGAAATTTGCCCTACGATATAACTTAAAACCCCCAAACTACCTATTACCAACACAATGGCCATAATTTTACCCCTTGGAGTAACAGGATAAAAATCGCCATAGCCAACTGTGCTAAGGGTCACTAAAGAATACCAAAGCGCATCGTACATACTTTTGATATTGGAATCTTCAGATCCGCTTTCAAAAAAGACCAAGGTCTTAAGAAAAAGGAAAACTCCTAATATCAGTGCAGCAATGGCGAGGGTTCTTTTATATTCCTTGCTCAATCGGTTCAATATCTGTTTTTTTAGTTCTTAAAATATAGGCAGCAAAGCCTCCTGTTAGAGCACCAAATAAATGACCTTCAAAGGAAACCCACCATCGGGTTGCTGAAGGCAGTAAGCCCCAAACTAAGCCTCCATAAGCGACAATCACGATTAAGGAAAGTAGAATATTTTTAATATCCTTGGTCAAAAATCCGTGAACTATTAAAAATGTGGCTAGGCCATAAATTAAACCGCTTGCTCCAACATGACTATCGGATCTTCCAAAAACCCAAACTAAAAGTCCACCAAGAAATACAATTAAGGAAATAGCAGGAATCATCTTTTTCGGATAGGCAAACGAGAATAAAGCAAGCAAGATTATTAAGGGTAGGGTATTGCTGAATAGGTGAAAAATTCCAGCATGTAAAAGTGGAGCCGTAAAAATACCAACAAGACCGTAAAAAGTTCTGGGTATAATTCCATATTGTGCAAAATCAACATTAACAAGAATTAGATCTAAAAGCCAAACTCCATAAAGGATTGCTATAAAGATGAGTATGTTTCTTAGTTTTTTCCCCATATTAATAGAGATCCCAATTTCCATCCAAATAATAATGGTAAAGCACAGGATCATGCACTTTGTTGATTTTTACTTCCTCGTTCTTTTCAAAATAAATGTCTTTGCCAAAGGAGGTAATATGCAGCATTGCTTCCTGGTTTAGCCATTTTGTTTCCACATCCTTATAAGTCAGTTTTTGCAATTGAGATTTTAATTCCTTTTTAGGAAGGGTTTTAGAACCTAAAATCCATCCCCATTGTCCTAAAGTAATTACTTGGTTATGCAATTTAGCAGTTTCAAATCCGGCTGCAGCTATTGTTGTATCAATACAATTAAATGCTTTTGTGGCATAGTAGGGTGAACCTGCCTGGGTGATAATAAAGCCATTTGGACGTAATTGTTTACGGCAAAGTTTATAAAACTCATAAGAGTATAAGCGACCCAACTCTACCGTTTTAGGATCCGGCAAATCAATAATGATCAAATCGTAAAACTCGAGTGTTTTTTCAAGAAAATGGTAACCATCCTCATTGTAAATTTTAAGCTTTGGATCGGACAATGCAAAATCATTGATTTCCGTAAAAATGGGATGCTCTTTTCCTAGTCGGGTCATGGCAGGGTCCAAATCTACCAAGGTGATTTTTTCAACCGAAGGATATTTTAAAATTTCACGAACCGCACAACCATCTCCACCGCCAAGAACTAAAATATGAGCTGGATTTTGGGAAAGATTCATAATAGGATGTACCAAAACCTCATGGTATTTATCCTCATCCAAGGTGCTTAATTGTTGATTTCCATTGATATAAAGCCAATAGTGATCCTTCCATTGGGTAACAACCAACTTCTGGTATTTGCTCTGTTCTTCAAAAACAATTTTATCCTTATACTTGGCTTGTTCGCCAAATAAAATAATGGGTTTAGCTAAGAACACGCCTAAAAGTAAAATGCTGAGAAGTCCTGTATAAGCCGCCGAAACTCTAATTTTCAATTTTGAACTAAGTGATTTTCTTACCATAATAAATAGGATTAAGGCAACCCCAAAATTCACCAAACCCAATATAAAAGGAGTATAGGTTAAACCCAAATAGGGAAGTCCCACAAAAGCGAAAAACAAGCCTCCCAATAAACTTCCGAAATAGTCCATTTCCATTACAGAAGCGATATTTACGCGCAATTCTTGAAACTCTTTGTTTAATCGAATAACCAAGGGAATTTCCAAACCAATCATGATCCCAATAATAATACTGAGTCCATAAATTACGGCTCCATTATAAATGGTAAATGCAAAAGCGGTGTAGGCCAAAAGTGAAGAAAAGCTCACAAAAAAGGATAAAATCAACTCAATGATGATAAACTTTAATAAAAGGTTTCCTTTTAAATATCGACTTAACCGACTTCCCAAACCCATGGAAAAGAGCATGGTAGAAAGTATCATCGTCCATTGTAAAACCGAATCTCCCAGGAAATAGGTGGCAAGTGTTGACAAAATATATTCTGCAACAATACCAGACAGACCCGTAGCAAAAAGGGCTATCTTTAATATGGGAGATTTTAAGTTTGACACTTTATATTAGATACACCAAGTAATAAGAATGGAACCTCCGATATAGGAAAAGGCTTCGATTAAGGCGGCACCATTATTCGGCTTTTCTTGGTTGATAAGCTCGTCGGTTAAATTTCTACCTGGGAGTAAAATTTTATCGGCCAAAAAGCGAACAATTGGTAACATTATTAAACCAATTAACACCTCAGAACCTAATCTTATAGCCGTAATATCCCAAGATTCAAAATCATCAGCAATTCCAAATTGAATAATATTTCCTAAAGCAATTAAAGCTCCTGCGAAACCAATTCCTACGGCAACATTGTCTTTTTCAATATAATCGTGAACATCAAAAGAAACCATCATATTGTAAACCTTAGCCGTAATTATCATTAAAACCTGACCAATTCCCCAAAAGGCTAATGCCGATAAAATTCCAGACATTTCATCACCAGGATCTCCAGAAATAGCCCCGAAAATAATCAGTCCAGAAGCAATACTGTTTGCAGCTTCCACAACTCCTGTCCCGGTATTTTGATCTTCGATAATTTCTTTTCTGCTGCTGAACTTGTTTAGAATGAGTTTGTCGTTGATAAGCCTAGAAAGGTTCAATAAAATAATGGCGAGGATTCCGTAAATGAAAATATCCTCCACATCTTTTAATAGATCAACCGAAGGTCCAATAACTGCACTTCCAATAGCTAGTAATAAACCAATAAAATATCCGACATAGGAAACGGAAAAGGCGAAATTGTCCTTATCCACCAATTCGGATTTCACGTTTATTTTTGGACTGAATAGTTGATAAAGAAGTCTACCAATAAAAAAGATGATAAAAGCTGAGGCCAAATAAACACCCGCATTGGCCAATTCATGTAAAATTTCTTGAAAATCGTTCATAGTATTCGCTTAGCTGATTATTATTTTCCGAAGCCTCCGCCTCTTGATCTGTAATTAGAACCCGATGAATAGCGAGATCCAGAGCGAGATCTTCTGGAACTGGAGGATCTTGAGCTTCGAGCGCTGCTGCTTCGTTTTACTCTACTTCTTACATTTTGTTTAAAAGAGGATGGGCGGGAATTCCATCGCGAATTGCTTCGTGAATTGGAGTAATTACTTCCAGTACCATAGCTTCTTGTTCCATTACTTCCATAATAGGAACGTCCGCTTCCATAATAATTTCCTCGGTAGTCATTCCAATAAGAATAACGAACAGGATACATGGACATGCGAAACATACTGCTCATAAATGCGTATTGACCGTAAAAAGCCCAGAAACTTGTTCCATCACTTCTGCGTTCCCATTTGCCGTATTTTTCGTTTCCTACATGTTCAGAATAGCCAGCAGGGGAGGTTTGTTTTTTCAAAATACCATCCTTTTTCACGGCAATTTCCATCCCCATATCCTCTTGATACTTTTTAAAATCTACGTCGCTAACCACAACCCATGGTTGAAGTTCGTTGATTAAGGTATCTGGATTTGAATTTGGCTGAATAAGAAGCTGGTATTGGTGTTTATACCGTTCTGTCTTTTCATCAAAATCCATGTCATAGAGGATTACCGAAAAGTTTTGCAAGTCATTTTTGGTTTTTACCAACTCATCTAAAGCTGATTTTTGGAAGGTGGCCTCTCTTTTTCCACAACTCACGAAAAGGCTTGCAAAGACAAGTGTCATAAGCACCAAAAAATTACTTTTCCGCATTTTTTTTAAAAAAGGATTCATATTAATTGCTCGGTTTTGGTAATAAGTTAGAAATTTGAAATTCTTTGATAATTATTCCAGATGAAGCTTCAAAATCATCGTCGCCCCATTGCTCCAAAGTTAAGATGTGTTTTTCAGAATCATCGTAACATGACCAACTAATAAATTCTGTCCAGCTATCATCGCTTTCTCTATCATCCTTGCAATTCCGAAAATAACCGGGAGATTGCTCATCAAAATAATAGCGAATATCCTTATAAGTTATGGATTTTGGAGGTTTTCCGTTTTCTTTAAGATGTTCTGGTAAATAGTCCAGCACTCGTCGGATTTTCACCTTTTCACAAATTTCCAATTCCAGCTCATCGTCCTCCTCTACGGAAAGGAAAAGGGTTCTTCGGCCATCATTGATTTTATATTCCTTGGAAAAGAAATTATCGCCCCAATCATATTCATAAGCTTCTTCTACAATAAAAGTGCTTAAATCATAATCGAAAACACAGCCTACTTCCAAATCCCTAACGGTCATGGAAGCATAATCGGCTGGAGCTTTTTCTTTTTTAAATCGAGAAAAAAAATTGTCAAACATCTTAATATCTGTATCTATTAATTGGTCTTCGCTTCATAAAATGGTAAACTAAGGCGCCACCAGCTATAAAAGCTATGATTATTATTCCAATTCTAAACAAAAAGGATAATAAAAGTATTCCTAGGCAAAACAAACCTATAAATTTTAAAATTCGCAAAAATTGATTCATGATTATTGATTTAGTCCCATTTTCTTTTTTAAATCTTCCAAAGCAGAATTGTCAGTGTTGTTTTCCAAGGCCTTGTCAATCTCCTCATCTACACTTTTACTTTCGTAGGCAATCTCACCGTATGACTCTGCCAGAGCTTCATCTCTCTGAACTTTATCCTTCATTTTTTCCAACATGGAAACAGTCCCGCTCGAATCTATTTGAGCCATTTGCTTGTTCAAATTTTTTGTGGCCGTACTTACCTTAACCCGAGCTTTCAGAGTTTTTAATTCATTTTCCCATTTGCTTACATTGGATTTTATGGTTTTGATGTTCGCCTCCAATTGAACTATGCTCTGTTCGAACTTTGTTTTTTGAGTTTTTATCAACTCTTCCTGACCTAAATTTTCATCTTTCATTCGCAAAGCTTCAGTTGCTAATCTATCCGCATCACTTGGGTCCATTTTTCCATCTTGAGCTTTCTTTAAGAGCATCATGGCCTTGGATTCATATTCTTTGGAGGAGGAGGAGAATTTTTCAATATCGTTTCGTGCTCTAATATCTAAAGCCTTTACTTCGGCTAATGCCTGAAGACTTTGATCCAGATCCTTTTTTAAATCCTTTATTCCTTGTTCGGTTAATTTGATTGGATCTTCTAATTTGTCAAGTGCTGAACTTAATTCAGCTTCACCCATTTTAAATAATCTTTTAAGTACACTCATGTTTTTATGTGTTTTAATTTTCGTTATTCTAATAATATTAGCAAATGTAATATAATTTTTTAATTGAGCTAATATTATTAGTTATTTTATTTAGATCGTTGGGGTTCATGATTATGAGCCCGTACTTGTAGTCCGTTGGGCCCATGATTATGAGCCCGGAAGGATAGGTCGTTGGGGCTCATGATTATGAGCCCGTACTTTGGGCTGGGGCTCATAATTATGAGCCCTTGCGGGTATCTCCGATGGGTGAGCTTAGTTTGTTTTTTGT
>CAKZNE010000245.1 GCA_937129395.1 uncultured Cryomorphaceae bacterium
AGCTCCTTACTGTAAAAAAATCTTTGTGGGTATTCTTTTTTGGTTGAGATCCTTACTGTAAAAAAATCTTTGTGGGTATTCTTTTTTGGTTGAGCTCCTTATTGTAAAAAACCTTTGTGGTTTTTTTTACTTGATTGGTTCAAAATGGATAAATGAATTTATTTTCTTCCTAGATTTATAATCACTTCTGTTCCTGGGTTCTTTTCCGCTTGAACAATTAAAACCTTATTCCATTTCTCTATATAACAATCCAGTAGATAATAGGCTCCATTAAACCTGCTTCCTATTACTTTAGCGCATAGCCCTTCTTTCTTTTGGATTTTAATTTGATTGGGCCTTAAAAAAATTGTTTTCTTTTTTGAATCATTTACTTCAATTCCTAATTCGAATGCCTCACTTGGTTTTATCGAGTTTATTGGACCAAGGGTTAGGGCGGCGTATTGGTTCTTTGGGTTTTGGTAGACTTCCTGGGGTTTTCCTTTTTGGATTATTTTTCCCTTTTCCATTATGAAAATTCTATCCGATAATTGAAGAATATCATTGGGTTCGTGAGCTACTAATATCATCCCCTTGGGCTTCCAATCGGATTGGAGCATTTCTATTATGCCGTTTTTAAGACTGTAGTCTAAATTGGAAAATGGTTCGTCCAATAATAATATTTCCGGTTTTGTGGAAAGCGCTGTGGCCATAGCTACTCTTTGCATTTGTCCACCCGAAGTTTTCTTGGCTTTTTGGTTTTTGATATTTCCTAAAGCCAATTTTCTGTGGTATTCTCCCAAAATCCTTTTCCTTGCTGAATCACTTTGAGATAAACTATTTCGTAAAATATTCTGATCTACACTGATATAGGGCATTAAATCAAAATCTTGATTTACCAATTTAATCTGCTCCTCCCCTTTTATTAGTTTTTCCTTGGGATCCATCATTCTCTCCCCATGAAAAAGCATTTCGCCTTTTTGTGGACTCAATAAACCCGCTAGTAGTTTTAATAAGGTTGTTTTTCCTGATCCACTCTCCCCTGCAATTCCAATAATTTCATCTCTATGAAGACTAAAACTTATGTTTTTTAAAATCTCCTTATCCCCATAGGAAAAGCTAATTCTTTTTGCTTCTAGGATTTTTTTTGTCTTTGTGTTTTCCAAATTCATATGTTGACAAAATACCGGAACAATGTAATTTTAAAATGTTTGTTCGTTTATATTGGACGGTAAAATTACGCAATCAAGAAAACGTAGTTTTGAAAAACTAAAAGCATTGTAATGAAATTTTCAGTTTCCAAATATCTATCTCTTTTCAGTATCATTCTAATTCTTGGTTTGAGCTCATGTGGCGACGATGAAGAACCTATTTCCACAGGGACTAACGATCCGAGCAGTATCTATAATTTGGCAAAAGCAAGTAGCGATCTCTCTCTTTTTGCCGAAGCCATTAACAAAGTAGGATTGGAATCAAGTTTTTCCGAATTATCAAACCTAACCGCCTTTATCCCAACCAATTCCATTTTTAATGCCTATTTATCTGATCTAGGTTATGCCGATATTGATGATTGGTTGACCGTAGTTGACAATGATCAAATCAGAAAAATGATCCTTTACCACCTTGTGGAAGGAGAGTTTCAGTCAAGCGACTTAGTTACTGGATTTATTAAAAGTACCGCCCTAAACCCAGAAAACAGGAAAATTGACCTTTTTATTAATAGCAGCAATGGCATTAAAATCAATGGCCTAAACATTAGTGTTACAGAAACGGATATTGTCGCGTCCAATGGAATTATTCATAAAATTGATGCTGTTCTTCAGGTCCCAACCTTAAGTGATTTTGTAAAAGGAAATCCTGACTTTTCAGATTTAATAGCCGCTGGTAATTTCGCAAGTGGTGATTTTTTAAGTACCATAGCTCAAGAAAATAGTATGTTTACTTTGTTGGTCCCCAATAATGGAGCATTTAACCAATATTATGCATCACAGCCAAACATTAATAATATCACAGAAATGCTTAACGTTCTTGGACCTGATACTTTAGGGGATATTCTGAAATACCATATTCTTTTAGGAAATATTCGCTCCAATCAATTTACCACCAAAGCTTATAGTACTCGCTTGGCAAATGCCAAAGTAAATATTTTGAATAGTGGTGGAAACTTGAGTTTAACAGACGGTAAGGCAAGGCAAGCATTTTTCCTTTTTAAAGACATAAGTGCTTTAAACGGGAGTCTTCATATAATTAGCAATGTGCTTTTAAATCCTTAATTGGATCTGTTTAAAAGATATTCCAATTTCTCCAATTCCGTTTGATTATTAAGATGATCAAAGGCTGAATTAATTTGTCTTTTTTCCGTTTCGGTTAGATGCCAGCTCAAGGAAACATTATCTTTTTTTACGGCAAGAGAAAATCTCAACACTTCCACAGGGAAATCTAAAATCTCATTACTCCATTCAGAAAGCAAAACCTTATTGTAAACCTGTAGGTTATTAAAACTTTGAAGAACTCCTTTAATTGGAAGAGTTAGTTGACCTAGTCTAGTTTGATCATTTGCCTTAATGGCTATTTCATCTGGCCTATTTGCTTTTATTTGCAGGATTAAAACACCACTTGTATTCTCTTTTATCCAAGGTTTAAATTGATGTAAATAACGTAGAGCTAGTTCCAATCCTTGATTATCTCTAACCCCGGCATCAATCAACTCAATTTCTGGTTGGGATGGTAAATTTACTAAGGGCGTAATGTAAGGAAATGATGCGCTGAGACGAAGAGCTGTAAGAAAACTCAAATTCTCAGCTCCCTGTTTTTCAAAAAGTCTGGAATATTCAACGGCATCAAAATTCTTTTCATTATCAAAACTTAAATAGGATGGTTGGACACACAAAAAGGACATTCCTTGGGTGGACATTAACAATCTTCTACCATCTCCAATAATTGTCGGTGCCAACAAGAGAGTTGGTGTTTTAGATTGAAATTCCAATTTTTTATAATCGGAAAATGACTTGTCCAAAATCCCTCCAGTATTTTCATTAAACTTTTGATCGAAAGCATATCCTCTGTCCATTGAGTATTTCACTCCCTTATATTCTACTTTTCTAAAAGACAAAAACAAATCGTGTACAGCCAAATTAAAAGCTACCGGATTTAATGCATCCTGTCCAATATTATTCAAATACTCAGCATTTAGTTTATCCAATTTAAGTCTTCCCTGGTTTTGCAAATAATCCAACTCCCGATAGTAGGCGGCTCCCAACATTCCTCCAGAGGATCCTGTTATCAAATGCGTTTGATTTAAAATTTGCCCTTTAAAAGCAGTTTTATCCAGTTCCTGTAAAACCTTGGTAGTCCAATACGAACTCCGTAAACCTCCACCACTTACATTCAATACAACCAAGTATGGAAGAGAATCTGCAGGAAATTTTGCCCTCCAATTTTCTAATGATTCTAAGGCCTTTTTTTTGTCAATTCCCACAATTGAATCTGTGGTAAGAGCGTATAAGTTTTCATAGGAATAATCTGCCTTTTCGGCTTTGTAGTCCATTCCAAAGGCATCATTGCGATGATTAAATTTATCGAAGCCCGAGAAATAATTGAGAATAAAAATAACAGCTAAGCCCGCTGTAAGAGTCCAGGTTTTTAATCGTGTATAAATAGCGCCAGTCACCATTAAATACAAGGAAAAAATAATAAAAACACTTGCTCCCGCTGGGATCATTACAACTTTAAAATTTAAAGCTACAACCACTAAAATCAAAATCACAAAATAAATAGACGCAGAGAAATGATGCTCCTGAATAGCTTCTTTTAATTTTTCCTTTTTATAATGAGAAGTACCCCTTGTTAACTTTACAGAAATCGGTGATTTTAAATAATAACGAACCTTATTCCTTCCAATTCTGCTATCCCCTTCTTCCACATCCTTATCCTTTTTTATCAAGCCTTTTAGTGGTTTTAAAGGAAATCTCTCCTTTGCATCATTATCAGAATTTTCAAGACCCTTTATGGTTCCAAAAAAATAGGTGAATGAAAAACTGATGGTTACAATGGTTCCAATTAACAACCCAGAAAGGTTAATTAATATCTGGCTTAGGCCATAACCTTCAGAGTCTAATGTTCTACTGATTTGAAAAATGTAAAAGCCATAAAACAAAAGAGGTATTATGGAATTATTAAGGCAAAATTTATACAGGGGTTTATTGAGAGTTGCTAAAAACGGAAATCTGTAACTGTAATAGATATAACTACTAATATGAAAGGCCATTACAAATATGCCCGACGTAATTCCTACAATGGAAAAACTCCAAAATCCTACTACCCCATTATATTCTGGAGTTAGAAACAAATAGGGAAAACCGTAGGATACACCCAAAAATTTATTGGTAAATAGAAATAAAATAAGCCAGAAAAAAAGTAAAATATGACTCCTTCTAAGATGTAATAGGAAAAGTTTTACGGGGAAGAATGTCCGTAAAAAGGCAAAAACTCCTATTATCTTTTTTATCAATTTTCTGATTTTACAGGTGCAATTCCAAATTGAGTAAAATGATGAAGAATATGTTTTTTATGGAGGTAATTCCAAAGCTCAACATCAAGCATCCCAAAATTTGGATGGCCCGCTTTATGTTCTGGATATTTCTCAAAATGAACCTGCATTTTTATTATCGCCTTTAATAAATTTACTTTCAAAGCTTCAAAATCTCCTTCAAAGGAAGAAATCAATTGATATTCCTTAGGTATTGGAGAGCCTTTTTTAAAAAGTCGATCACCTTTTAAAAAATTTTGAAATGCTGGAATTTGTTCCTGAGGGGTTATTATTTCAACTGCAATGTCATCACGTAATGACAATTCCATTCCTTTTCTCAAATGGTCTAACATTTCAGGTGCTGTAAAGTTTCCCCATACAGCTGGACTATTCACCTTTAGGTTTTTCAACATATTCGGCACTTCTTCTATAAAAAATATCTCGAAGTTCATCTTATTTGGTGATTTTTAAAATGATATAATTTTGACTTTCCTGAATGGGCATATTGTTCGGACGTTCTTTAACGGTAACATTGCAAGTTGAACTATTTATCCGAGCCTTGGCGATATTTCTTTTTAAAAGTTTGGCTCTTACATGTGAAGTTTTTAGATCATCAATATTATCGTAAACCACAAACTCGTATTTTAAACCTTTTGATTCTTTGATCATTTCCAAAATTAAATTCAGCATAAAATCTCCTGAGGGTAACAATCTTCCAGACTTAGGGAAAAATACTACGTTTAAAACCCTTGTCCTTAAATCAATACTTACATTTTCATCTTCTTCAAGATTTCTCCTTATATCCGAATTTTCCAAAATCAAAATTTCCACCCTTCTGTTTAAAGCTTTTTCTCTAGGATTTCTCTCCTTATTTAAAGGCCTACTATTGGAAAGTCCTCGATAGGTTAGGCGGTTTTTCGGAACTCCATTAACAATCAAAAAATCATAAACCATTCTTGCCCTTTGCTCAGATAATTCCAAATTACTACTGCAACAAACATGGCCTTGAATCTCAAGTTTTAAATCTGGATTTCGTTTCGTAAGGAGAAGTAACTCTTGCAAAGCCTCAAAACTCTGCCAAACCGGAATCGGTTGGTTACCTACAAAATTGAGATTGGGAATTTGAATTTTATCGCCTTTTGATAAACTAAGTTGACTAAGCTTTTGATCCGGCTCCGGTATTAAAGCTGTAGCAATGTAAAAATGAATTTCAACCCTCCTATTCTTATATCTTGTTTCCGGAGCATTTTCATATTTAGGCCTTTCTTCTCCAAAATAATCTGTTTGAACATCCAAAGGATCCAGTCCCCTTTTTTCCAAATACCTCAAAACACTAATCACCCTAGATTTTGATAATTTCCTATTGTATTCAATCCCTGCCAAACTATCTGTGTGTCCATAAATCTCGGCCCTTCTTACAATATCAATAGGCATTACTTTAATCAGGCTATCTATTCTCGATTTTTCATTTTTAGTTAACCTTTTACTATCCAATTCAAAGTTTAATTCAAAAACAAGAAGGCTATCCTTATCTGCATTTTGGGCAGAAAGGTTTAATGAAAATAAAAAGATTAAAAAGCTGAGAATTTTAGTCATAAACATCTTGGATCATTCAAATTAACGCCAAAATATTGGGATTTGTTTTTCAAAAAAAAATCCCGACAAAAGTCGGGACTTAATAGTATGTATTAAAAATGACTTATAAATGAATTACTTCATCATAAGCCGCTGCCGTTGCTTCCATAATCGCCTCACTCATTGTAGGGTGAGGATGAACAGCTTTTAAAATTTCCATTCCGGTAGTTTCAAGTTTACGTGCAACAACTATTTCCGCGATTAATTCTGTAACGTTGGAACCTATCATATGGCAACCTAAAAACTCACCATATTTTGCATCGTAAATCACTTTTACAAAACCATCACTATGTCCAGATGCTTTTGCTTTCCCCGAAGCTGAAAAAGGAAACTTTCCAACTTTAATATCATGTCCTGCATCCTTAGCTTGCTGTTCCGTCATTCCTACAGAAGAAATTTCAGGAACACAATAAGTACAACCTGGGATATTTCCATAATCTAATGGTTCTGGATGGTGACCAGCAATTTGTTCCACACAAATAATTCCTTCAGCGGAAGCTACATGTGCTAAAGCTTGACCAGCAACACAATCACCAATTGCAAAATATCCATCTATATTAGTTTTATAAAACTCGTCTGTCGATATTTTACCTTTTTCAGTTTTAATACCTACAGCTTCCAATCCAATATTTTCAATGTTTGCTTGCACACCAACGGCAGAAAGAACAATATCACATTCAATAACTTCTTCTCCCTTTTTGGTTTTGATGGTCACTTTACATCCATCTCCAGATGTATCTACATTGGTAACTTCACTAGAAGTTTTAATCGTCATTCCAGATTTTTTGAAGCTTCTTTCCAATTGTTTAGAAACATCTGCATCTTCCACCGGAACAATTCCCGGTAAATATTCTACAACAGTAACCTTGGTTCCCATTGCATTGTAAAAATAGGCGAACTCTACCCCTATTGCTCCAGAACCTACAACCACAATGCTTTTTGGTTGTTCAGGAAGATTCATTGCTTGACGGTAACCAATAATCTTTTTACCGTCTTGTTTAAGGTTTGGTAATTCTCTACTTCTTGCACCGGTAGCAATAATAATATTGCTCGCAGAATATTCTTTTACTTTACCATCAGATGATTTTACATCTAATTTTTTTCCAGGCTTTAGGGTTCCTTCACCCATAATCACCTCGATTTTGTTTTTCTTCATTAGAAACTGAATGCCTTTGCTCATTCCATCGGCAACATTTCTACTCCTTCCTATTACGGCTCCAAAATCTTTATCCACTCCTTCAGCGATAAGACCATAATCCGCAGCATGATTCATATATTCAAATACGCTGGCACTTTTTAATAGGGCTTTAGTTGGGATACAACCCCAATTCAAACAAATTCCTCCAAGGCTTTCGCGTTCTACAATGGCCGTTTTCTGACCAAGTTGGGCAGCTCTAATCGCCGCTACATAACCACCAGGGCCACTTCCAAGTACAATTACATCAAAATCCATATAATACGATTTACTATTTCTTGATTGTAGCGCGAATTTAAGTTATATGTGTGGAATGCAAATCAAAATGAGCCTACTAAATTTTTGGTAGGTTAAAATTGCCTCCCTTTCCAAACCTTTTAAGATTGAAAATTCTTAAAAATCTGTTAAAATGATTTTTTTTAAAAGAACAAGACAACCCATTTAAATTACTCAAAAACAACAACTTAATCTCTTTTTTTGTTTCATAAATATTGTAATGGATTATTTTTTTTCAAACCATTGGGCAACCTTTAAATTGATCTACGGTGTCATTAAAGCAGACAACAACAAACAAATCAAACTATAAATTACAGTATTATGAAAACTAAATTAATTGCCACAGTAATCGCCATTTTCTTTTTAAGTATTAACAGCCAAGCTGGATTTTCAAAAGAAGACAAATCACTTTCTAAAAAAGCAGTAAGTCTAAGCGAACAAATCAGCCAAAACATTGATTACCCATCATTTGGATTCTTCCCAATGAGTTATGAGAAGATCACTGTAAAGTTTTCCATTGGAGAAAATTTTGAGTTGAAAATAAAAAACATTGATTCTGATAATGAAAAATTAAAAGAATATGTAGAAGCTCAATTGGAAAATTTAGTTTTGAATACAGATAGTGGAAATATTAACAATACGTATTCGATAAATCTTATTTTTCAATAGGAACCGTCAACCAAAACCAAGCACAAGCCGTTTTACTTTAAAAAAGTGAGACGGCTTTTTTTGTTGGATTTGCTTAATTTGCCATCCTGTTTAAAAAATCTAAATGAAGAATTTAATTTTCATCTTTTTTATTGCTTGCTTCTATTCTGGGAATGGCCAAAACCAAGATACCTATAATGAATATGGCGAATTGATGGTTCGCCAATTGAGTTCTGCAAGATTTGACTCATTACCTCTAATAAGGATTAGAGAATTACGTGAATTTTATAAAGAAAGAATAACAGATGAAAAAAAGTTGCAAGCTGAAACCTATAAGGCTGGCGCTGGTTATTTGGACAGGTATAGGGAATACCAGGAAAACATGTTTTCTTTAATGAAGGGATTTAAAAAAGCTAGTAATGAAGGAGCCACCTTTGTTTTTAGCGAAATTTATGTAGAACCTTTGACCAATTTAGATGATACCTACCATGCGGAGTTAATTTATATCTATAAACAAGGGAAGATTCAAAATGAGGTGACCTTAAGTTTTGATTTTGCATGGCATCTCGAAACAATAGTTTTGCTCGGAGCCGTTGAGGAGGATTTTTAAATTCTAAGACCCTACATTTTTGTTGCTAAGCATGGGTACGAATTTAAAATCTCCATAATCTTTTACTTCAAAATCGGTCTTCGTATTCCGCACAACCAGTTTCATTCTTTGCTGACCATCTCCAACAGGAATAACCATTCTGCCACCGATTTTTAATTGATGCAATAATTTTTCTGGAATCATAGGTGCCCCGCAGGTTACAATAATTTTATCAAAAGGAGCAAAGGAAGGCAGTCCAGCAAACCCATCTCCGAATTTCATTTTAAGATTATAACCTAGTTTCCGCATTAGAAGACTGGTTACATCGAACAATTCTTTTTGCCTTTCAATACTAAATACCTTGGCCTCTAATTCACATAAAACAGCAGATTGGTATCCACTACCCGTACCTATTTCAAGAACCATATCTCCTTTTTGTATTTCCAAAAGCATAGTCTGAAAAGCTACAGTAAAAGGTTGGGAAATAGTTTGATCTGCGGAAATTGGGAATGCTTTGTCTTGGTAGGCAAAATCTTCAAAAGATGAATCCACAAATGCATGTCTAGGAATTTTATTGATGGCTTTAAGCACCGCTTGATCGCGAATTCCTTTTTCAATTAAAACCTTAATTAACTTATTTCGTTGCCCTTTATGGCGTGGGAGATCTGCTACTGACATATAGTAAAGGTGCGATAAGTAGCCATCGCACCTACTGCAGCCCACAAAAAAAAATCAACAATATTTTGTGAACATCAAAAGCTAATTTTTAGTAATTCTAAATGTTTCAATAACAGCACTTATCAAGATCAAAAGTCCTAGAAAACTTTACTGGGTGGCCAAAAAAATTATCTTTGCGCAAAATGATTTTTTAATGATAAAGATTGGGGTTTTAGGAGCTGGTCATTTGGGGAAAATTCACCTCAAATGTTTAAGCGGACTTCCAGAATTATTTCAAATTGTAGGGTTTTACGATCCTATTGAAGAAGTTGGAAAAAAGGTAAATGAGGAATTTGGATTTACATATTTCTCCTCCATCGATAAATTAATTGAAGAAGTTGACGCCATTGATATTGTAACTCCAACATTAAATCATTTTGAATGTGCATTAAAAGCCATAAAAGCTGGGAAGCACATATTTGTAGAAAAACCAATTACGGAAACTCCAGAACAAGCCAAGGAGCTTATGGAATTGAGTGAAGCCGCAAAACTTACCGCACAAGTTGGTCATGTAGAACGATTTAACCCGGCGTTTTTAGCGGCTAAAGAATATATTCAACAGCCCATGTTTATTGAAACCCATAGGTTGGCTGAATTTAATCCAAGGGGTACAGATGTGCCTGTGGTGTTGGATTTAATGATTCATGATATTGATATTGTATTGCATTCGGTCCCCTCGGAAGTAAAAGCAATTAGCGCCAGTGGTGTTGCTGTGGTTAGTGATAGCCCAGATATTGCAAATGCTCGTATTGAATTTGAAAATGGCTGTGTTGCCAACTTAACAGCGAGCAGAATTTCCTTGAAAAATATGAGAAAAACGAGGCTTTTTCAGAAGGATGCCTATATCACAGTAGACTTTTTAGAGAAAGAAAGCGAGATTGTAAGAATGCAAAATGAAATTGATAAGGACAATCCCTATGCTATGATAATGGATTTGGGTGGAGGAAAGCAAAAGCAAATTTATTTTGAAAAACCAGAACCACTGATTACCAATGCTATACAAGAAGAGTTGAAAAATTTTGGAGAATCAATCAATAAAAAGTCACAACCAGACGTTACTCTTCGTGATGGATATAGAGCATTGCATGTTGCTTGCCAAATCCTCGAAAATATAAACCTGAACCTTAACGTCATCGCCTGAAATATGGCTAAAAACCTATCCTTAGCAATCCTGGTGTTTGCTGCATTTTTCGTTTCCTGTAAAAAGGAAGAACAAAAAGCCATTATACCAGCCTATCTTTCCATTCCCGACTTGGATCTGAAAACAGATTATTCCCAAGAAGGCAGCGCTCACAGCAAAATTACTACGGTTTGGGTTTTTGCCAATGACATTTCCATTGGAGTCTTTAACCTCCCTTGTGTTATTCCAATTCTAGAAGAAGGAGATACCAAAATTGAAGTTTATGCGGGTGTAAATATGAATGGTATTGACGCAACCCGTGTTTTGTATTCACCGTATAAAAAGTTTGAAGGTCAAGTAGATCTTAAGGTTTTGGACACAAATTTCTTGGTTCCCTCTGGAATAGCCGAAATTAACTACAGTTCTATAGCCACTGTTACAATTGTTGAAGATTTTGATCAAACAGGTTTAAATCTCGTTAAAACAATTAGAAGCGATACCGGCCTTTATAGATCCAACCTTCCTGCAGATGTTTTCGTAAACCCTGATGAGATTGAAGATAATGGCAAAGCTGGTATTTTCACCCTAACAGGAGATAAAGGATTTTTTGAGGCTTCTACTACCGATATATATGATTTGCCGCAAGGAAGCAGAAGTGTCTTTTTGGAAATGACCTATAAAAATGAAATTCCTATCACAATTGGAGTTATGGCTATTTTACCGGGGGGAGCCATTGAACAAGTTCAAACGATATATTTATTCGAATCGGATGAATGGAATAAAATATATATAAACCTAGTAACAGAAATAAGTAGTTTTCCATTTGCTACAGGTTTTAAAATTTTTATTGGTGGACAAAAACCCAGCAGCATGGATAGTGCATCAGTTTATTTAGACAATATAAAACTTGCCTATTAGAGAATGACGGAAGGGCTATGAAGAACGATTATTTACAGCGATTAAAATATATATTCTGGGATGTTGTTGCGGCAATATTTAGCTATACAGCGCTGTATTATTTTAGGCAAACGGTAATCGAAAAACAGAGGTTTGCAGAAGCCGGACCAAGCTTTGGGCAAACCTATTTATTCGCACTGATTTTAATCGCAGGATTTTGGGTAACGGCTTTTTGGATAACTGGATTTTACAAAGATATTTACCGAAGATCACGCTTAAAAGAACTTATCTACACCTTTAATTCCACTTTATTGGGTTGTGTTTTTATCTTTTTTGCCTTAATGCTTAATGATTGGGTAAATAATTTCACAGATTATTACAGAAGTTTTCTCACCTATTTTGGCTTTCAATTTTTCACAACAGCCCTTCTAAGATTTTTGATTAGCACTAGAACAGCAGTGCGCATTAAACGTGGAAAAATTTGGTTCAACACTATTTTGGTAGGAAGTAATGAAAACGCAGTGGACCTTTACACAGAAATGGCTTCTGCAAAAGGAAATGGGAACAAGTTTGTAGGCTTTGTAAGCGTTCATAATAATATTCGGTTTTTGGTGGAGAAAAATTTAAAACACCTTGGTCCTCATAATGAATTGAATGATATTATTAAGGAACATGAAATTGAAGAGGTAATAATTGCAAGCGAATCCTCCGAACATGGGAAGCTGGAAGAAATAATAAATAACCTTGAAGGAACAAACGTAACGGTGAAAATGATTCCCGATACCTACGATATTATTTCTGGAAAAGTTCGTTTAGGATCACTAGGAGCACCTTTGATTGAAATTCGCCATGAATTAATGCCCCTGTGGCAAAGGGTTGTGAAAAGAATTTTTGACATCGTAGTCTCCCTTACAATCTTAGCCCTTTTATCCCCACTCTTAATTTTTACCGGGCTAATGGTGAAATTTGGTAGTCCAGGACCTATTTTCTTTAGACAAAGACGAATGGGTAACAAAGGCAAATATTTCGATATGATTAAGTTCCGTTCCATGTTTGAAGATGCCGAAAAGGATGGACCACAACTAAGTAGTAAAAATGATGCGCGAATTACCGGTTGGGGAAGATTTATGCGTAAATATCGTTTGGATGAATTACCTCAGTTTATGAATGTGCTATTTGGCCAAATGTCGATTGTTGGTCCAAGACCAGAGCGCAAGCATTATATTGATTTGATAAGTAAAAAGGCGCCCCATTATAAATATGTGCTTAAAGTAAAACCAGGTATTACCAGTTGGGGCATGGTGAAATTTGGCTATGCCGAAAATGTGGATGAAATGATTCAACGGTTGAAATACGATATCATTTACATTGAGAATATGAATCTTTTCAATGACCTTAAAATTTTGATCTACACAGTTCTAATAGTTTTACAAGGACGGGGAAAATGATAAAAATTGACCTCGAAAAATACAGGGAGCTTTCCAGACTTAAAAAAAAGGAAAACAAGCATTTTTACCATAGGTTAAAAAGTTACAAGCCCAAAGTGTTGGATCAAAAGTTTCAGGATCTTCACGAAAAAACCTTTGCGAAAATAGATTGCCTAAGCTGCGCCAATTGCTGTAAAACAACCGGTCCTCTTTTTACGCGTTCTGATATTGGCAGGATTTCGAAATATCTGGGGCTTAAACCGCAACAATTTACAGATCAATATTTGAGGGAAGATGAGGATGGAGATTTAGTTCTTCAAGAAACCCCTTGCCACTTTCTCGATGAAGATAATTCCTGTTCCATTTATGATTTCCGTCCAAAAGCTTGCAGGGAATTCCCTCATACCGACCAATTTAAAATGCATAGTATCCTTGAACTAACGCGCAGGAATTTGGATGTTTGCCCAGCGGTTTATGAGATCACAGAAGAATTGAAAAAAGACCTCAAGTAGTTTCCTTTCAAAATTATATATTACCATTTCCAATAAATCTAGTACCAATCTGAGAAATGGAAGCCCTTTTAAAAGAAATAAAATCCTGTACACTTTGTGTTCCTCATTTAGAATTGGGAGCAAATCCAGTAGTACGGTTGGCAAAAGAATCCAAAATAATGGTAATTGGTCAGGCCCCAGGAACTAAGGTTCATGCTTCGGGTATACCCTGGGACGATGCCAGCGGTAAACAATTACGAAGGTGGTTAGGGGTGGATGAGGAAGCTTTTTATGACACTAAAAATTTCGGGATAATGCCTATGGGATTTTGTTATCCTGGGAAAGGAAAAACAGGAGACCTCCCACCACGAAAAAAATGTGCTCCTCAATGGCATTCTAAACTTTGGGCAGAAGCTACTGAAGTAAAACTTACTTTGTTGATTGGCCAATACGCTCAAAAACATTATCTGGGTGAGGACTTTAAAAAGAATCTTACGGAAACAGTGAAAAACTTTGATAGCTATTTACCAAAATATTTACCACTTCCCCACCCTTCTCCAAGAAATAGATATTGGCTAAAACAAAACCCTTGGTTTGAAGATTCCATTGTTGATTATTTACAAAAAAGATGCAAAACTCTACTTTATGAAAACTGATTCTACCATAAGAACTGCAACCGAAAATGATTTAGATTCCCTTACCGATCTTTGGTTGGAATTAATGATTCATCATAAAAATGATTCCAACTTATTCCAAGTAAAGGAAGATTCCAGAGATGGGATCCAGAAAATCCTTAAAACAAAAATGGAAAATAAAAACACTCAAATTTTTGTTTCCGTATTGCAGTCAAAAGTTCTAGGATTTATAGTTTGTAGTTTTCAAATTGGATCCCCCATCTTTAATTTATACAAAAAAGGATATATCGCGGAAACCGTAATCCATTCAAATTGTAGAGGCCAGGGAATTGGGAAAAACCTTTATTCTAGTGCTGAAGAATGGTTAAAAAAGCAAGGGGTGGATCATATTCAACTTCAGGTTTCTGTGAAAAATCCTAAGGGAATTGATTTTTGGTCCAACCAGGGATTTGAAAAGGTTACATTCTCAATGAATAAAGAAGTTTAGTTCTGATTTGATTAATTATCTTCACGTCCCCATGAATTTGTTTAGAAGCTGTTTGTTTTTATTCCTTGTATCCTTTACCCAAATGATGGGTCAGAATGCCAGTGAGTATTATAAAAACTATACAGATACATTAAATAAAAGAATACCTAATGAGCTAGTTCCTGTAATCCTCAAAACCTTAGAGCATTACCCCGAATTGGATACCATTCCTATAGATTTTGTAATAGATGATGGAATTCACAATTCCTTTATGCAGGCAAAACCCAAACCTTTAAGCCTTCTTAAAAAAAGAAATAAAAGAACATACCAGGTCCAATTAATGAGTTCCCTTATGATTGGTGATTCTGTAATTCCAACCCATCTTTTGCCAGAAGATGCGCTAATGGGTTGGTTCGGACATGAGATTGGACATCTTGTGGATTATGAGAGTATGGATAATATTGAGATCATGATTTTGGGGATCCGCTATATATTTTCCAAGAATTATGTGATACGAACTGAAAAAAGAGTGGACTTAATTGCCATTGGTCATGGGCTAGGTAAGGAGAATATTGCTTGGAAAGAATTTGTGCTTAATCAACCCCTTTTGCCCAAGGCTTATCTCGATAAAATCCGACAAATTTATATGCCTCCATCCGAGGTTGATGAAATTTTAAAGGGAAGAGATAAAAATTAATCCATAATGCCCAAAAGTTTCTGCTCAATTTGACCTCCAATATTTAATTCTGTTATATCTTTTGCTCATTATTTAAAATCAATCAAATTATGATACCAGTTTACGGTTATGTCCTTATAGGAATTCTTCTCTTTTTAATAATTTTCGGATTTTTCATTGTAAAGCAACAAACTGCTGCAGTGGTGGAAAGGCTAGGGAAATTTAAAGCCGTACGGAATTCTGGATTTCAATTTTTGATTCCCATTGTGGATCGCATTGCTGGAAGAGTGAACCTTAGAATACAACAATTGGATGTATTGGTGGAAACAAAAACAAAAGATGATGTTTTTGTGAAAATTAAAGTTTCTGTTCAGTTTGTGATTTTAAGGGAGAAAATTTATGAAGCTTTTTACAAACTTGAAAATCCTCATGATCAGATTACCTCTTATGTTTTTGATGTGGTGCGAGCTGAAGTTCCAAAACTAAAATTGGATTATGTTTTTGAGAAAAAAGATGATATTGCTGTTGCGATAAAAAGGGAATTACAGGAGGCCATGAATACTTATGGTTATGATATTATTAAAGCATTAGTTACTGATATTGATCCAGCCCAACAAGTAAAAGAAGCCATGAATCGTATTAACGCCGCGGAACGTGAAAAAACAGCCGCCGAATATGATGGTGAGGCAGAAAGAATTAGAATCGTAGCAAAAGCAACAGCGGAAGCGGAAAGTAAAAGACTACAAGGAAGAGGTATTGCAGACCAAAGAAGAGAAATTGCTAAAGGTCTTGAAGAATCTGTGGAAGTATTAAATGCTGTTGGAATAAATTCCCAAGAAGCTTCGGCCCTAATTGTTATTACCCAACATTACGACACCCTTCACGCGATTAGTGAGAATACTCAAAGTAATTTGATTCTATTACCAAATAACCCATCTGCTGCAAGTGATATGCTTACGCAAATGACCACCTCGTTTATTGCTGCAAATAAAGCTACGGAAATTGAGAAAGGAGATCAGGAGTGAAAAGTGAAATTTTCGTTTTAGTCATTGTTTACTATTGAATGTAAGTTAAAATTTCGTTTCTTTTTTACTCAATAAAGCGGTGTTTGACTTACCAGTGCAGTTCATAAGTCAAGCTCTTGAAACCGAATAATTACAAACCATGGAACCCATTTATATCCTTCTTGTATTCGTAATCCTGTTCATCATTTTGATCGTTCTTATTTACAACAACCTTATTCGTAAAAAGAACGAAATTCAAAATGCTTTTGGAAGTATCGATGCTCAACTTAAAAAACGGTATGACCTAATTCCAAATCTCGTTTCCACAGTCAAGGAATATGCGGCTCATGAAAATGAGATTCTTACTAAAGTAACGGAACTTAGGTCTCAGGCCCTTTGGGGAAAACAAGTAAGCTCTGAGGAAAAGGTGAAGATTGATAATGAAATCTCAGGCAACTTAAGGCAGCTTATGATTTCTGTTGAAAATTACCCCGATTTAAAAGCGAATACCAACTTCCTTCAATTGCAGAGATCGCTAAACGAAATTGAATCCCAAATATCTGCGGCTCGAAGAACTTTTAACGCTTCAGTAACCAACTACAATAATTCGATTCAGGTTTTCCCT
>CAKZNE010000246.1 GCA_937129395.1 uncultured Cryomorphaceae bacterium
GAAAGCGGAATTATTTCCATTTCTGTAGAAGAAGGTGAAGCAGTAGAAGTTGGTCAGGTTATAGGAACTATTGATACTTCCGCTGCTAAACCAGAAGGAAGCGAAGAAGCTGTGGTTGAAGAAACCCCTTCGCCAACTCCTGCAAAAGAAGAAAAAGCAGCCCCAAAATCTGATTCTTATGCCAGTGGAACACCTTCCCCTGCTGCCAAGAAAATATTGGATGAAAAAGGGATTTCTGCAAGCTCGGTTAGTGGAACTGGCGTTGATGGAAGAATAACCAAAGACGATGCTGTAAAAGCGGAAGCCTCAATGGGTGCTCCAACAACTGGAGGTACAAGAAGCAGCGAGAAAAGCAAAATGAGTTCTTTGAGAAGAAGATTAGCAAAACGCCTAGTTTCTGTGAAAAATGAAACGGCAATGCTTACTACTTTTAACGAAGTAGACATGACGGCTATTTTCGATTTAAGAAAAGATTTTAAAGAAGAATTTAAGGAAAAGCATAATGTAGGTTTAGGCTTTATGTCCTTCTTTACAAAAGCTGTTACCCGAGCTTTGGGATTATACCCACAGGTAAATTCTATGATTGATGGAGATTATACCATTAGCTTCGATTATAGCGACATAAGCATCGCAGTAAGCGGACCAAAAGGCCTTATGGTTCCTGTGGTAAGAAATGCCGAAAATTTATCTTTTGCCGGTGTAGAAAAGGAAATTAAAAGATTGGCCATTAAGGTAAGAGAAGGCGACATTACCGTTGACGAAATGACTGGTGGAACCTTTACCATTACCAATGGTGGTGTATTTGGGTCCATGCTTTCTACGCCAATTATTAATCCGCCTCAAAGTGCGATTTTAGGAATGCACAATATTGTGGAACGCCCAATGGCCGTAAATGGAGAAGTGAAAATTAGACCGATTATGTATGTTGCTTTGTCTTACGATCACAGGGTTATTGACGGAAGAGAATCTGTAGGATTCCTAGTAGCAGTAAAAGAAGCACTGGAAAACCCTACCGAACATTTAATGGATAACCAAGTTAAAAAAGCTTTGGAAATCTAATCCAATACTAAAATACCTATAAAGGCCATTTCGCAAGATTTGGCCTTTTTTTATGATCAATATTCTTAAGGTCAAGACTAAAAACGGCCTTCAAGATCCAAAATTTGCAAAGGAGTTTTAGCTATTGAAATGACAATGGTACATTTGAGGAATCTTCCTAGCCCAATTGAATTTTAAAAATGATAGATACCCATAGTCACATATACCTCAAAGATTTTGATGCAGACCGAGAGGAAATGATGCAAAGAGCTGAAGAAGCAGGTTTGGAAAAAATTTACTTGCCAAATATCGATTCCTCAAGCATCGAAAATTTAAAAAATCTTGCCAATACAGATGCCAGATGTATCCCCATGATGGGCCTTCATCCTGGTTCCGTAAAAGAGGATTTTGAAAAGGAATTGGAACAGATCCTAAATGAACTTAAAAGCGAAACCAATTACTATAAAGCCGTTGGTGAAATTGGAATAGACTTATACTGGGATAAAACATTTATTGAAGCTCAAAAATATTGTTTTACCAAACAGATTGAAGTTGCCAAGGAATTGAAACTTCCGATAGTGATTCATTGCAGAGAAGCTTTTGATGAAGTTTTTGAAGTACTAGAAGCAAATGCAGACGATAGACTTTTTGGGATTTTCCATTGCTTTACGGGTAATTTAGAACAAGGGCAAAGAGCCGTTAATCTTGGTTTAAAGCTTGGAATTGGAGGTGTGGTTACTTTTAAAAATGCAGGTTTAGATAAAGTTGTAGAGCAGTTAAGTCTTAAAGATTTGGTATTAGAAACCGATGCCCCTTATTTATCTCCTGTCCCTTTTAGAGGAAAAAGAAACGAACCTTCTTATATTCGCCATACAGCTCAAAAAATTGCGGATTTACATCAAATCCCATTGAAAGAATTACAAGCCATTTGCACCAAAAACAGTTTGGAAATATTTAAAGATGAATAAACCCGCCAAAGTTTTAATGCTCTATACTGGAGGGACTATCGGAATGGTTCAAGACCCGGTAAACAAATCCTTAAAGCCCTTTGATTTTGAATCTCTATTGGATAGAATTCCAGAGATTTCGGCTATGGATTGTGAAATTGATATAGACTCTTTCGACGAACCCATTGATTCCTCAAACATAAAGCCTATTCATTGGTTAAGATTGGGAAATAGAATTGCAAAAAACTATCATAAATATGATGGCTTTGTTATCCTACATGGTTCAGATACAATGGCTTATACCGCTTCTGCACTTAGTTTTATTTTGGAAAACATTGCCAAACCCGTAATCCTAACAGGCTCTCAATTGCCCATTGGTTTGGCTCGGTCTGATGCCAAAGAAAACTTAATAACCAGCATAGAAATTGCCACAGCCCAAAATGAAAAAGGCGAAGCAATGGTCCCGGAGGTTTGCATTTATTTTGAGTATAATCTCTATCGTGGAAACCGTACCCATAAAATATCTTCTGAAGATTTTGAAGCCTTTTGCTCCTTAAACTACGACCATTTAGCCGTGGCAGGTGTAAACATAAAATACAATAAATCAGATATTGCTACTCCTTCAAAATTGGAATTAAACGTAAGGCAAGGATGGAGCGAAAACGTTGGGGTACTCAATGTTTTTCCAGGTATGACAGCCGCCTTTGTTAAGTCCATTCTTTCCAATACAGAAATGGAAGGGCTAATTTTAAGGACTTTTGGCTCAGGAAATGCACCCATGGATACATGGTTTCTGGAATTGCTTAAAGAAGCAATTGATAGAGGTGTTTACATTGCAAATATATCTCAATGCCTAGGTGGAGCGGTAAAACAAGGGAAATATGAAGCCAGTGCAGGACTATTAAAAATAGGAGTATTGGAAGGTGGAGATATGACCTTGGAAGCTGGCCTAACAAAAATGATGTATTTACTTGGGCAAAATTTAGATAGAAATTCCTTTAAAGAGCTTTATCAGAACAATATTAGGGGTGAATTAAGCTCCACAAAATAAAACCAAACCGATGCTAAACAAAATTATTTTTATTGTATTTCTAAGTCTTGGATCCCATTCAATTTTTGCTCAATATGAAGAAGAAGCGATTAAGGAGGTGATTTTGGAGGCCTATGTAAACGGGGTTTATAATGAAGGGGTAATTCGAAATATTAAACTTGGGTTTAGTGATAAGTTCCAAGCTTTTGAAATTGATAAAGACGGTAATATGTCTGTTCAAAATTTAGAAGGGTGGAAAGCTGAGGTAGAGCAAAAAATTAAAGAAGGGAAATATCCAGTATCAGGTACGGAAAAGGTTTCGTTGCGCTATCATAATGTTGATATTTTTAGAAATATGGCCCATGTAAAAATCACTTTTTTAATTGGAAACAAAACCTATGCTCGGGAAGTTTTAACCCTCTATAAATCACCAAAGGGTTGGTTAATTTTAAACAAAACCTTCCAGAAGCAAACCTCCAGTAAAAGCGATTAAAACCTTCTTTTTAAATTTCCTCCGGGAATAAATCCACTTCCAAAATCCAAAACAAATTCCTCTGGATATTCTTCATTGGCAAGAGAAACACCCGTATTCTTTTTGGCTGAAGAGGCGCTTTCTTTTAGCATTTCCATTCTACCAGAAAGCCATTGGTCATTTAGCTGGGATGACTTGTCTTCTTGGATGCTATCTACTAAAAGAACTACAGGATCGTCGATTATTGTTTGGTGGCTCATATCCCAAAAACTCAGCGCTGCAAAAAATAGAATGGCAAAACCAGCTGCTATTCTATAATAAACCTTGGTGCTTTTCCCTTTAAATGAAGACTCTTTAATTTTTTCAAAATCCGAAGGAGCAATTTCCATTTCCTCATCCAAGGATTTAAAATCGGCTATTAATTTATAATATTCCTCGTATTCATTTTTTGTAATTCTAAGAAGAACATCCGCCTTTTCCTCAGGATTAAGCTCTTCGAAGCTTTTTTTTTCCAATAATTCAAAAAGCTCGGTGGGTATATTTTCAATTTCCTTCATCTTATTTTTTTTCAATGCTTGTAAACTCTTTGAGATATTTCATAGCGTAAAACAATCGTGACTTTATAGTTCCTTCGCTGCAAGAATAGATTTCGCTAATCTCTTTTATCGTTAGATTGTTCGAATATTTTAGAATAAAAATTTCTCTATGTGTTTCTGACAATTCCTTCAATCCCAACTTAATTTTATTCATCTTTTGGTCCGAATCCGAAACTTCACTTTCGCTCTCAACTATTTTTAATTGATATTTTATTCCTTCATTTTCCCTTTCGCGGATGGTCTTTTTTCTCAATTCATTTTTCCATTGATTATTGGCAATTGAAAAAAGCCACACTTTAAAATTTTGGTTAAAATCGAATTGACCGGGGTTTTGGTAAACCTTTACTAAAATATTTTGGGCTCCATCCCTACCCATTTCGAAATCCGAACAAAGCCAATAAATGTATTTGCTTAAAATTGGGAAGTATTTTTGATAAACAATCTTAAAAACATCCTCATTTCCCTTTTCTATAAAAAGTTTCATATTCTCCTCATCGCTGGGGGGAGGTGATGGTTTTAAAACGGATTTTGATAAAGGTTTTATCATTCTTATTTATACCAGCCTAATATTTCCTCTTTTCGTCCACTATCGGTTGCAACCTTATCAATAAGCTTATTGTATTTAGCCAATTTCACTTGATCGTTTGTTATTTCATAATGCCTTTTCAGTTTCATTAAACCAGGGATATAAGCCACATTCAAATAACGCTTAACCATTTCATCATCGGGGTGAATCTGAAAATTATTGAACAAATATTCCAATTCATAAACCTGTTCAAAATTCTTAATTACCAAGGCCATATTATCAACATCCTTTTCACAATACAAAAAGGAAGTACCCACCAAATACATTTTGTTTTCAATACCATAGTCCTTAAAAAAGCCAATATCTGTACCGCATCCAGAATAAATAGGCCTCTTGGAGTTTTTTAGTAGATGGGCCATTAAATCATTCACATGTTCCTGTGCATTTGCATAATCCTTTTGCTTCTTTTCCATGTCCTTCATTCCTAATTTCAAAAGAATCTTAGCTCTGTATTCCTTATTATCCGAAAGCAACCACTTATTCACCACCAAAACATCCGTTCTTATGTCATTTCCATATTGCAAGACCCATTTCGGGATAGCATCCAAATCACCATGGGTAATTAGCACTCCATTTATTTCTGCGGTTTGTAAACTGTTGTAATTCCATTTTAAATTGGAGTTGGAAAAATGATTGTTCGCCAACATTCTTGTCGCCACAGATTTTGCCTTTTCCGATTCGAAAGTGGTAATATAATGTATTAGTAAACCTTCATGTGTTTCAGATCTATTGGGATCAATTTCAAATGCTTTTTGCGAAAACTGGGCGGATTTACTTCCTCTGCAGGTCATGCTTTCCATCACATAATATTCAAAAGTGCCATCAATTTGTTTTTTACTTGCATCTATAGTTACACGGAGTTTTGTGAAAATTGCTTGTTGGTTTTTCATCCAATTTTCAGGCTCAGATTTTTGAAGATAGGCTCTGTGTGCTTTATATCTTTGATACCAGGCATTGGCGTCTTTTGGATTTTTTTGAGTTTCTATTTTCCAAAGGGATAGTTGCTCTTTATAATATGCGCTACTCTTATTTTCCTTGGCAATACCCAATATGGTTTCTGGCTTTTGAGCTAATAAACTCATGCTACAGAATAGCAAAAGAACAAGTGATTTCATTTTAAACATCATTTCAGTTTTTTTGTTTTCTATCATTGGTACACTTCATAAAATAAAAGGTTCAATTATAGTTTTATATTCGCCTCAATCCATACCTCTAATGAGGTTTTTTTAAACTTATTTAGTTTTCCATGAATTCTTATCCATTATTACAAAGCGATATTTCCCTTGGTAATTTCTTAAATTCTATTGAAATAGGGATTCTATTTATTGATCAAAAAGGAAAGATCGATTCGCCAAATAGCGCTTGCTCCAAAATTTTAAAACAGGAAAAACAGGATTTAATTGGAAGAAATTTTGAGGACTATTTAGAGGCCAAATCAAAAGTTGAATTCAAGAAGATTTGGGAAAAACTCCTAAATCAAAAAGAAAATATTGACAGCGAAATAAGGGACCTTAAAATTATTAATGGCCTCGGACATTCGGTTCCTGTAGAACTCAATATTAATTCTAGCATTACGGTTTCCGACAATCTTTATATTGTTATTATCAATGATATTTCCATGAGAAGGAAATTGGAAGCGGAGGTGAAAAAGCAGATCATCAACAATGAAGAAATTGAAGGTGAATTGCAAAAGGAGCAGGAATTGGGTGAATTAAAATCTCGTTTTGTAACCATGGCCAGTCATGAATTCCGCACCCCTCTAGCAGGAGTTCTCTCCAGTACAAATTTAATTTTAAGGTATCTAAGCTCCATGGAAAAGGAGGAAAACCCTCTAATCCACAAGGACAAAATAGAAAATCACTGCCGCAAAATTCAGGAATCCGTTGGCAACCTTACTCAAATTTTAAATAAGTTTTTATCTGTTGGAAAACTAGAAGAGGGAAAAATTGGATGTAAATGGGAAAAGGTAAATCTCCATCAACTAAGCAAGGACATAAAGGAAAGTCTTAAAAACTTGACAAAACCTGGTCAAGAAATAGTTTTGGAAACCACTTTGGAAAATCTCCATTTTATTTTGGATGTAAATATGATAACCAACATTTTAAACAATCTGTTGAGTAATGCTATTAAGTATTCAAACCAAGATTCTCGAATTCATTTAATCTTATCAGAATCTGATATGAAATTGAATATTTCGGTTTCGGATCACGGTTTGGGGATTCCGCTGGACGATCAAAAAAACTTGTTTAATCGATTTTTTCGAGCAAAGAACTCAACTAATATTCAGGGTACTGGACTGGGCTTGAATATTGTAAAAAAGTATGTAGAATTAATGGATGGAGAAATTTCCTTCCAAAGTGAGCTTAACAAAGGAACCACCTTTAACATTGAAATCCCGATTAGAAATGAAATCTAGAATATTGGTTATTGAGGATGATAGAATCCTTTTGGAAAATACTGCAGAGCTTTTGGAATTATCCGGTTATGAAGTAGAAAAAGCCGAGAATGGAAAAATCGGTGTAAAAAAGGTACACGACTTTGAGCCAGACCTCATTGTTTGCGATGTAATGATGCCCGAATTGGATGGATATGGGGTTTTATATATTCTTGCCAAAAATCCGAAAACTTCTTCCATTCCCTTTATTTTCTTAACCGCTAAAACGGAAAAAGAAGATTTTAGGAAGGGCATGAGTTTAGGCGCAGATGATTACCTCACCAAACCATTTGATGAGCTGGAATTGCTAAATGCTGTGGAAGCGAGATTAAAAAAAATACAGTCCTTGAAGAAGGAATTTTCTCAGGACAGCGCCGGAATTCAGGAATTTATTAAAGAAGCTGAATTATTAAATGTTGTAGGTGCTTTAACCGAGGATCGTAAATTATATACCTATAATTCTGGTGAATTTATTTTTAGAGAAGGTGATTTTGCAAACTTTATTTATTTTGTTGAAAAAGGAAGTGTTAAAACCTACAAGCACAACGACAATCACAAAGAATTGATCCTAGAAATTTACTCTAAAGGCGATTTTTTTGGTTACCAGGCAGTATTAGAGGATCGAGAATATGCTGCCTTCTCCGCTGCTTTAGAGCAATCTGAAATTTATAAAATCCCAAAACAGGATTTCTTAAAATTACTATATGGGGACGTTTCGGTTTCATCGCGTTTTATAAAAATGATTTCAAGAAATTTATCGGATAAAGAAGACCAATTGGTACAACTCGCCTATGATTCGGTAAAAAAGAGAGTGGCCATCCAACTGCTGCAATTGACCAAGGAAGATCCCGAAAATACCATTGATTTGAGTCGGGGGGATTTCGCAAATTTGATTGCTACCTCTAAAGAAACATTAGTAAGAATATTAAGCTCATTAAAAGAAGATGGTATTATCGATTCCGATGGAATGACAATTAAAATACTACAAAGGGAAAAACTTATAGAGCTGCAAAAATGGTCCTAGTTAAATTTTCATTGACATAGATCAACGCAGATTTTAATGGCCGTCAATTGCCCTTTTCTGCATTCTCATGATTTTTGTACTGAACAAAAATTGAGATAAGTCGCAGATGAAAAGAAATACAGGAATAACTTTAAATCCATTATCCCAAGAAGGCTTTGAAGAGTTGGCCAATCACCAGGATTTATACTGTATTAGTATTTATTTGCCTAATTCTTTTAAATCTGAAGATTCCTTTGAGCATTTAGTAGGAAGGCTTTACAAGAAATTGGAATCGAATAACCAGTTGCATCAAAATCAGGGATTAACCTATATTTCTTTAAAGGAGCACCTCAACCAAATTGAACCCATAATTACCAATTGGTTGAAATCCAACAGCCCCCAAAACATAAGTTTCTTCATTAGTCAGGAACGAATCCAAGCTTTTATTCTCCCTTTAGAAACGCCTTTTAGAATTTATATAAACGATCATTTTTATGTAAAGCCTATTTCCCAATTACACAATACAGAAAGCAACATTCGACTATTGTATTTGGAAAAAAACAGAGCACGCCTTTTTAATATGAACCAATTGGAAATAAAAAGGATTGGCGCTTTTTCAATGAAAAGTAAAAAAGAGCTCAAACATATTCCCAATCACAAACTCGATTTTTACAATGGCGTAAAGCTTTTCTATAATTCCATTCCTCGCCAAAAGGAATTAACATCTGTGATTAGTGGTAAGGGAAAATTGATAGATGGATTTCTAAAAAATACAGATTTGAATTTTGATGAAAAGCTCATTTTTCATCCACAAACTTTTCAAAGAAACCTTTTGAAGATTGCCCTCCAACCTTTGCAAAACGGTTTGGAATTGGAAAAACAAAAAAAGCAATTGGCCCTGGCCAAAAGCCAAAAATCCAGATGCAAAAACATTCATGATGTTTCAGAAATTATCAAATTATCCGCTTTGGGACTTGTAAAAACGCTGTTTCTAAGTAAAAACAAAGATGTTTATGGTGACTTTGATAAGGAGAATGATTTCGTAATCATCCAGGCAAATGGAGAGGGAAATACCTCCCTTTCTAATCTTGCCGCCATAAATACCATTATTCACCAAGGACAGGTGTTTTTAATGGATCTTCAACAAATGCCGAACCCTAAAAATAAAATGCATGCTATTATTAATTAGTAAAATTAAAGATTTGAATTTTCAATCCGCTTACGAACTTGTCGAAGGCAAAATTGTAGGCTGGGCCGAGGATTTTATAAAAATATTACCGAATTTATTGGTCGCTGTTTTTGTGATGTTCCTTTTTATTATAACCGCAAAATTGCTTCGCAAACTCGCCTTTCGTTTGGGAAAACGTCTCACTAAAAATTTGGCATTGGTGAAACTAATGGCCACAATTAGTTTTATTGTGGTTCTAACCATTGGGATTTTTACATCTTTAAGCATACTGCATTTAGACAAAGCACTTACCTCTCTCCTAACCGGTGCTGGAATAATTGGTTTGGCCTTGAGTTTTGCTTTTCAAGATTCTGCTTCCAATTTAATTTCTGGTTTTTTCCTAGCTATTCGAAAGCCACTAAATCTTAATGACATTGTAGAAACCAATGGAACAATGGGAACCGTCATTGAAATGTCCTTGAGAAATACCGTTGTTCAATCCTTTCAAGGTCAGCATGTTTTTATTCCTAATAAGGAGGTTTACCAAAACAAGCTTATCAATTATTCTTCATCTGGAGAAAGGCGAATAGATTTGGAAGTTGGCGTAGGATATGGAACGGATTTAAGATTGGCTCAAAAAACGGCGATCAATGCTATTAAGGAATTGAGTTTTGTGAAAAATCCAGATCAAACCGCTTTTGTTTTTGGTGAATTTGGAAGTAGCTCTATAAATGGAACCTTAATGTTTTGGTTAAAATATCCTGGACAAAAAGAATATTTAGAAGCTTTAAGTGATGCTACTATTGCGCTTAAAAAAGCCTTTGATCAAGAAAATATTAATATTCCTTTTCCTATTCGAACTCTTGATTTTAAAGATGGCGATTTGGAAAAAATGACAGTGAATTCTAAAACAGCATCCTAGAATAAAACAAAAGTTAATCCTTTAATTAATTTCAAAATGACCTCGGAAACCATTCATCTTCCGGGGTCTTTTTTTTGCCCATACCTTAATATTGGGGAATCCCGTTTTAGAATCAATGCATCTGTTGATCTCCATCAATGGCAGGCTGTGTAAGGGCCCGTATATTTGTAGTATACAAAATCAAAAAAGAAAACTATGAAAATTTTAAAATTAAGTATGCTTGTTTTAGCAGGATTTACCCTATTAAGTTTAAGCTCTTGCAATGAAGAAACCACGGCTGAAGACGTAAAGGAAGAAGTCGTTGAAGCGGGAGAAGAAGTTGGAGATTATTTTGAAACAAAAAGAGATGATTTGAAAGAATCCATCAACGAAACCCAAGGGAAATTGGCAGAGAAAATGGATCAAGCATCTGACGATAGTAAGGAAGCTCTGGAAGAAATGAAAAAGGAGTTGAATTCAACTTACGAAGATGTAAAATCTGCTAGCAAAGATAATATCGACAAGGTTGAAAAGAAGGCGAAAAAACTTCAAAATAAAATAAACACGAAGCTCAAAGAGATGAGCAAATAAATCTCATTTGCCCAAAATAAATATTAATCTAAAAAATCAAAAAACAATGAACAATTTATTGAAAAACACATTATTAGTAGGAAGTGGAATAGCAGCCGGAGTAATTACAGGATTTTTAACCGCTCCAAAAAGTGGTAAAGAAACCCGAGA
>CAKZNE010000247.1 GCA_937129395.1 uncultured Cryomorphaceae bacterium
TAAAGCTGATAACGTTTTAGGTGAAGAATTGGGATATTGTCCAGGAGAAAATTGGAATTTAGTTGTGGATTACCCTGAGGAGGAACATTTTTTAGGATTAATTACGAATGGAATGGAAATTCGAATAGGACGTACCATTTTCTGGGCTGATGGACAGGATTTTGAAAAAATAGAATGTCCAAACTGTGGTGAGAATAATCTTGAATGTGATTGGGGCGAGCTATTTGAACTTTGGATTGAAGACCCAACCTTAGCATATCAAAAATGCAAAAAATGTAAGAAATCAAATTCAATAAGCGAATATTCTTTTGAACCGAAATGGGCGTTGAGTAATCTTGGATTTACTTTTTGGAATTGGCCAATATTCAAAAACTCATTTATAACTAAATTGGAAGATTTGACCGGCAAGAAAATCGATTTAGTTGAAGGGAAATTATAAAAACAAAATTGCCTAATAACTAAGCTCCAGTATTGCCTATAGACCAAAAATGGAAATTGCTTTGACGAATCCGAAGCTGTAGATGAAGCGATATATATCCATAGGGAAAACGATTTTTCGAGTGCTTTTTCAGAAGGAATATTTTGCTTAAGACTAAATTTAAGGATGCTTTCGTCTCCCTTTTTTTATGCCTTGGTTTTTTAGGGCCAAAGTAACTTGCAGTTTAATTTAAAAAACGGAAGCCGGAGGATTTGGACTTGAGACCTTTTAAAGATTTTAAAATCAATTATTCAATTAGATTTGTGGTGAACGAATGAGGTGAATATATGTACTGTAGCTTATATTCTCTTGTTATCACACATTAGATGAAAACGAAATTCAACATAATATTCTTAATATTTTTTCCTCTATCAATTTTTGGTCAAGGTGAGTTAACGGAGGAACAGATATTAGAAGATTTCACAATTTTCAAAGAAATCTTGACCATTGGACACCCAAGTTTATATGAATATACTCCTAAGGTTGTGTGGGATAGTATTTTTAACTCGTTTGAACAAAAAGGAGTTAAAGAAGCACAAACACCTAACGACTTATTCAAATCTATTACCTCCATAGCTGAAAATGTAAAAGACGGTCACTTAAACATTCTTCATCCAAAAATAGACACATTACCGACTATGTTTCCGGTTCTGATAAAGTTTATAGATGGAAAATTTTATAGTGATACGGATGATTTTGGAATCCCAGTCGGTTCTGAAATAATTTCTATTGATAACAAGTCTTCTCAAATTATTCTTAACGACATGTTAAAGTATGCGCCTTCAGACGGCTTTAACTTAACGAAAAAGCACCTCCAAATAGAAAAGGAGTTTGGCATACTTCACTATTATGAATATGGAATTAAAGAAAGTTATTCTGTAAAATACTCGACTCCAGACGGTGTAGATAAAATAACTGATATTGCTTCAAAATCATTTGAAAGCATAGGAAACCGATACCCTAGCAGAAATTCACATTTCGCATTATATCACCAAGATGTAAATCGAGTAGAGTATTTTAAAAATAGAATAGCAGGAAAATGGCCATTTGTTTATTTTATAGACTCCATAAATACTGCAGTTTTAACGGTAAATTCATTTGGATTAGACCCAAAAGAATTTAAATCCAAGCTGATTGATTTGTTTAGAGAAATTAAAAAGGAGAAGGCCGAAAGCCTAATTATAGACATAAGACAAAACGTTGGCGGATATAGAATCAACGCCATAACCTTGTTCTCTTTTTTAACGAGTAAACCTTTTAAACAAAGAATATTTGAAAGTGCTATAACAGATGTACTTCCTCATGAAAAATACCTTGTTCATACACTGTCTGATTACACTGAATTCTTTAAAATGTATTTTAATTCAGCCAAAAAAGAGGATGGACGGTGGATTTTAACAGAAGATCACCTTCAGGCAGAAATGGTTCCTTATAAAAAAACATTTAATGGAAATGCGTATGTTTTAATTGGAGGCAATACATTTTCTGCCGCCAGTGCTTTTGCTTTAAGCGCAAAGAATTCTCAGAATATTACACTTGTTGGTGAAGAAACGGGCGGTGCATACTATTTTCACACAGGGCAGTTTTCTGCTTTATATGAACTTCCAAATTCAAAAATAATGGTTCGTTTACCTTTTGTAAAAATAGATAAATACGTGTCTGATAAATCAGTTCCAAAAGGAAGTGGAATTTTGCCTGATAAGGAAGTAACCTTAACAATTGAAGACTTGGTTAAAGGAACAGATAGCCAGTTAGATTACGTGGTGAAACTAATTTGCAAAAAATAATAGACTTGAGGTAACAAAGATGTATCAAAATAATAGCCGAGATAGGAGTATATTCAATGGCCGTAGGCAGCTGCAGCTTTCTTGTAAATTGCCTGGAAAGTGACACACATTCGGCTAAATATTCTTTTAATCACGGCTGTTCGCTATGAGAAAAGATCACAATGAACAAATTGCCACTTAACATACAAATTCAATTCTTCAAAGTCTATATTAATGAAATTTCCGTTGCTGACTTTGAAAAGTGGCTCTACTCAAAAAAGGAATTAGAACAATTTCTCGATAATGACACCTATTTCGACCTCATTTCCTTGAATTACAAGGATCGCCATGCAAAGTACGAAATGGGAAAAATTATCGACCCATTTTTGGACTTCGGAAAGTTTGAAGAAAGAAAATTAAGGAAGATTCTAACCGACCTAATCGACCGAACAGATGATTTCGCCAAGTCTTTGGTTGATACTTATGAATTGTATTGTTTAGGTTACCTATTCTTTGACAATCTTGGCTTTGGTTACGGCCTGAAATTTTCAGATGAATTTTGGGAATACAGTAAATGGGAAAATCTAACTGAAGAAAAGAAGAAGGAAAGAATTGACCAAATTTACCCAGGTTTAAAAAGAGAAGCTGAGTTGGTGGTGAATTGGCTTGACGAAGAGAAGATTGTTCCAATTGGAAAAACAAATGACCTTGGAAATTATGAATATCTTGATAAAAGGACTGATAGTGAGAAAAAGCTCAGGACAATTGAAACGATTGAAGTTGATGAAAATGAAGAAGCACCGCTTTCAACAACAAAAAAACACAAGCCGGTTTTAACCCGTCTTCGGCATTGGCTTTTCGGTTGAAAGAGAAACAGCCTGTTTCTTTCAAAACCACATGAGAAGCCGCCCTGCGTTATTTCAAACCGTTTTGGGTCATTAAAGCAAATCCAATAGAAAATAAATGAGTCGAAAAAAATGGACATCTGAAAAAATATTCAATCGATTACTGAATAACAAAACTCAAAAGACATATTGGGATAACATTTCTGAATTAAGAAAAAGACCAAATCAGGATGTTTTTAAAAAAGCTTATGAATTAGCTAAATCAAGTATTGATCGTGAAAAAATCATTGGACTTCATATACTTCAACAATTAGGCTTTGACCCACGATTTAATAAGAGTCAAACGGTTGATTTACATTTTGAGCTTCTTGAGAAAAACCAGACGGAGAAAGTTCTTGAATCTATTTTTCACGGAATAGGACACAACAATGACGAATTAAACGATAATCAGATTTCTAAATTAATAGAATTTAAAGACGAAAAAAACATCGATGTTAAGCACGCCTTAATTTCTGCTCTTTCAGGTATAGAAAACTCAAAATCGATCAATGTTCTAATTAATTTAACAAAAGACAAAAACTCTTCCATCAGAAATTGGGCAACATTTGGAATAGGAAATTTAATTGAGACGGATAATAATGACATAAGAAATGCCTTGTGGAATAGAGTTAAGGATAAGGACTTTGAAACAAAATCTGAAGCAATTGTTGGATTAGCTAACAGGAGAGATAAACGAATTAAGGATATCATTCTTTCAGAATTAAAAAATGGCGATTATGGAACTTTATTATTAGAATCTATCCTAAAATTAAATGACAAGGAATTTTTGCCACTACTAAATGAAAATTTGAAAATCGCTAAAAATGATGAGGACGATATTAAAAATGGTTGGGTTTTAGCATTAAAGGAAACAATTGAGGAATTGAAAAAATAACGAACCTGCAATAACTAAGTTTCCGTTTTACCGATAGGCCGAAAATGGAAATTGTATTGACGAATATGGGGCTGCGGATGAAGCGATATCTACCTTTGGGGAAAACGATTTTTAGAGTCCTGTTTAAGTAGAAGTATTTTACATAAAACTAAATTTTGGGATGCCTTGGCTTCCCTTTTTTATGCCCTAGGTTTTAAGGGCCAAAGAAGCTTGCTTTTTTATTTTTTCAAACGGAAGAAGGAGGTTTGGGCAAAAGACCTATAAAGGATTTTAAAATCAATTATTCCTTTAGATTTGTGGTGAACACAGAAGGTGAATATGTGTACCGTTATATACATCCGTTTGTTAGAACACATGAAAAAATGAAATTAATAGGCTACATCATACTGATATTTACGTTGACTGCCTGCAACAACAAAACTCTGACTCTAGAAAATCAATTTCCTGAGTTTGCTTCCAACATGGACAACCTTGATATCGAACAACGACTTGGACCACTAACTGGTCAAGACATTATAGACATCGAGACAAGTCTGGATATTGAATTACCACCTTCATACAAACGATTTTTAAAATGTACAAGAGGGTTTTGGGCATTTGGAGGGATAATTCAAATGGGGGAGCAGCATCCGTTCTTTCATGATTTTAAACCCTTCGACCAATTGACAGAACGGGAGAAGGGTATCGTTAACCAAAGCGGAGGAAACTGGCCACCACCAAGTGAAGGAATGTTATGTTTTTCTGAATTCTTCATGGAGTCAGATGGTGACCAAGTATTATTCGATATCAAACAAAAAGATGAAAACGGAGAATTCCCTGTTTACTATTACTCTCACGATAGTCAACCTCCTAGAATTAGAAAAATAGCGGACTCCTTTGAACAATGGTTGATTGAATTCCCTAAATATGAAGAGTTTAATGAAGAATAAAAACGATGTCCTTACTCGATGTAAGAATGCATTAAAACGCATTTTCCTATAAATATTGGCTGAATTGAAGAAATGGACCACAAGACTCAAGAAATTATAAAGCGATTCGAATTGAAAGGATATATGACTGGAAAAACCCATTTGAGTATGAAGTTATTATGCGTCTGGGAGATGAACAATATCGAGAATATAGAGTAACCGATTTAAGTGGTGAAAAAGTATTGAATTTGATTAAAACGTTGAAAGGAACTTTAATAGATTTTAAAAACTACAAATAACAGACATCCAGACAATGAATGAGATAGTCGTTGAAAAAAATGAAGAAGAAGGACCTATTCCTCATGTGTGGCGTCCTACATTTGAAAAAATTGTTAATGCTCTTGTCGAAAAAGATTACCGACTTGGTTCAATACCAAATGTCAATCCTATTTCAATAGATACAGCCAAGCAAATAAAGGAGTTTATTGAAGACTATGGCGAAGAATTGATTGAACTTCCCGAAGCGACATGGGATACATCAGTGTATATCTGCTATGGAAACTATTGGAACGTTCTCATTGATTTTTTCACTAAAAAGGAAGGTCTTAGTGATTTAGCACTTAATGCAGAAGTTAGAGAAATTGATCAAGAGTATTTTTTTGACATAAACCTGGTTTTCGTGCCTTGAGCGAAAATTAAAACATTTGCTAAGCGGTATATAACAAATTGGGCCTTCTGTGATTTGTTAGAGTTCTATGCTATTTACAAACACCGCCAAATCATTGATTTGGCTTTAAAGAATGAATTAAAAACAAAATACAAGGTTTTGGGTCTTTCCACACACGAAAGTTTATCGCTTACTATTGCCCTATTTTTCATAGCCAAAACCTTTTCGAACATTTAAAATGAAGTTCTTAAAAACCCTTATTTGTGCAATCCTTTTACTCACAATAACGGCATGCGAAGACCGATACGAAATAATAGACCAAACTGAATTGGTACATACCTTCATTTTGAATTCATCTCCCAATTTCAAGGGTTATTTCTACGAAGGATCTGATTCTGAATTTCATTTCTTTTCTGCACGCTGGGATTTTTGGGCAAATAATCATTTTAAAGTAAACAAAGGAACTTTAAAACTTAAACCCGTTCTGGCTAGAGGAGTGAAAGAGATAAGAGTGGATGTAATACAAACCAATACGGTCTTTTCAAAAAGTGAGCATCTCAACCTATATGTTGAGGAATAAAAATCAGCAATTGGATTTCAAGAGTTATTAGTTATAAACCAAAATAACCAGACTGCCTATTAAAGAATTTAAAGAGAATAAACGGTGCTGATTTGGGAAGTCTACACTAGAACAAGGAGCTGCTAAGCTTTTGAAGGATGTTAAATTGGAATATTGCTTTTACCTTTTGAAAACATAAATCATTGGCCTGCAAAGGCGGCGAAAATCCATTCCATTCAATACACAGGTATCGAGGGGGAGTTTGAATATGATTTCAATCCTGTTACCCTAAGCTTTTATAGTTTAAAAATAAAATTAACGAAGCTTGGGTATAAGGAAAAAGTGGTTTTAGCAGAAAAAGGTGATTGGAATTTTAAATTGACCCGAAGACATTTCCAATACAATTTTGAGGGTATAGAATTTGAAAAGATTAAATAACTACCTTTTCAAAAAATAAAAACAAACCTATTTTACCCAACCTTCGTTTAGGATCATGTAACACAGTACTAGTACATTAACAAAACTCTACATAATATGAAAAAACTGCTTTATTTATTCTCATGTATTGGACTATTGCTATCCAGTTGTGAAGAGGACCGCCTTAGTAGTGCAGATAGAAACGTCGTCTCAGATGATGGTTCCATTCCTTTTGAGGAACTACTACTATTTGTAAATGTTAAAACAACGGACAGCACCTATTTGGTGGTACAATCTATAGACTCTGTTAGCATTTATATAAACGAGTTTTATTGGACCAAAATAAATTCTGTAAGCCTTGATACGGCAAAGGTGCTTAAGCAGGTAGATGGAAACAAATTTCTATCTAAAAACAAGGTTAATTATCTAATAATTGCGAACCAGGACATAGAACAACCTGATTTTGATATTGCTGGAGATTTCGCCCAATACCTTAATGCTGCCTATGAATTAAAACCTGGGGAATACGCCTGTTTGATTGAATCCTTTCAAGTTACTTTTAACGATAGCACGAGTAAAACATACTATCCATTGGAGTACACTACTTTTAAAGTAGAGCAAAATACAAGAAGTGCCTTTGTTGGAGAAATTGAACTAAAAATAGACTAGATGAAAACTATAAAATTAATATTGATTTGTTGTTTCGGGCTTATTCTTCAATCCTGTGTTGAGGAGGCTGATATTCAAATTCAAAATAAAATCACCGCAGTGAAGATAGTGGATGTGAGATATGGAGATAATTATATAGCAACAGAATTGCTTCCTGGTGAAACCTCCGAACAATTGAAAATTAAAGATTACGATGGGGAATTTCCAATGAGAGAAAAAATTTCTTTTAAAATGACAGCCAATAATAAATCCATATATCTGGAGACAGAGCAATTTTATGTACTTGATGATGAGGATGAATTATTGATTGTATTGACAGATGATACTAAGGTGAATAATCCAAATTGATGATTTGGATTTGCCGCAGTGTGGTCTTTGGAGAGCGTCATTCTAGAATATTTATCGATAATTTTTTAGGTGCTTTTGTTTTTAAAAGGGCCTGATTTATACCAATTAACTTTATGAAATCAAATCTGGATTTTTCAATTTCAAAAGCAAGTAAAATTTTGTTTTTCTTCATTTTGTCGGTTTTCTACCTCACGGATGCAGAAGCTCAAAAAGTGAACTCAACAGGACCGGGTAAAACAACCGTTTATGGAGATTTTGGCGGTGGTATTACTAGAGGTTTAGTGTCGCTAAACTTGGAAAGAAAGCTGTCTTCAAGTAAAAACCTGAGTTGGTACGCAAGAGGTGGTGTAGGAGGTGGTGGTTTGGACGAAACAACCGAAGGGCCTGGATTTTTAGGCGGAATAACTATGCTTACAGGAATGGGCAATAATCATTTGGAGTTGAATGGCGGAGTTTTTATTGGTAGGAATAGTGATTTCGTTGATGAACTTTTTTATATGCCAATAGCAGATATAGGCTATAGATATCAAAAACCTGAAGGTGGCATTATTTTTAAAACCGGCGTGGGGTTTCTAGGGATTCGGTTCGGACTTGGTTATGCCTTTTGATTTTCTGAAAGAATAGGAATTGCGTTTTCATTGGACCAGGAAATTCTGAATAAAAGACTTCCATATTTACGGATTTAATTCTCCATTCTTATCCCAAGAAACAAGCTTGTCAATTAAAAAAAAATATTTCCTGTTTGTCCAAAAGAACTCACTGAAATTTTTAATTGACAAGCTTGATTATTCCTTTTGATTTAGCCTAAAAAAGAAGAATACATCCAAACCAATTTTTCTTGTTCTCGTATATAATCGCTCATTAAGGCATTTGTTCCTTCATCGTTGGTTTCGCCAGATAGATCCAACAATTCCCTTTGAAGACCAATGATTATTTTAAAAGAACCAAGAATATCCTCAACGGCTATTATTCCATCAGAGACTTGACTGCTTTCCTTTATTTGGGATTGACCCGTATAATCTGAATATCGGTGGTTAGGGCTATGACCAAGGGTTAAAATTCTTTCCGCTACTTCATCTATTTTCAGCAGAAGATCATTGTACAATTCTTCAAATTTCAAATGCAATTCAAAAAACTTTTGCCCTTTAATATTCCAATGATAACCTCTCGTATTTTGGTAGAAAATGGAATAATTAGCCAATAATTCATTTAGCTTAATTGCTAATTCTTCCGATTTATTTAGGTCTAAACCTATAGGACTTAAATTTGCCATAATA
The DNA here is from genome assembly GCA_937129395.1 of uncultured Cryomorphaceae bacterium. GTDB lineage: Bacteria > Bacteroidota > Bacteroidia > Flavobacteriales > Schleiferiaceae > CAKZNE01. Next base: position 8,869 of record CAKZNE010000247.1, read on the forward strand.
TGATGTTTTTATAGTTTTTATTTCTTCCAATAAAGATAGTCAGGAAGGGGGATTTAGCCTATTTTCTCAGATAGAATAAATTGATGTGCTCACTTGTTTTATACATCTAAATTTTTGGCAATTCTAAAACCTAAGTCCTCGATTTTAAATGAAAATGGATGGCTTCTTCAAGATGTAGCCGCCTTTACTTTTTATTCAATCGGTCATCCCTGAGTTCAATTTTACCTGTTGGAGTGTTTTGGAATAAATCATCAATATTCATGAGATTAATCTTTTCCCTTTTTTAATTAGGCTTATTAATACGACTCACACCTGTCCAAAACATTTCGCGGCTTTTATTATAATTGTTGATAATCAGCAATTTAAAAGGAGGAGATTCTGCTTTTTGAAAACAACCCTATGGAAGAGAATAAGTCCTATAATTTTTAAAATCCAAACGATAAATATTAATCGAAGCCAATTTTGGCCTTCAATAAAAGGGTAATTTGATTGAAATGGAGCCTTAGGGAGATTGGGAAGCTCTGAAGAATGAAGAGATCTGCCAACCGAACTTAGGTTTCATGAAAAGCAGATTGCCTTTTTCTTGTGAGCATTGAATTCTTTTGGTTCGTTTTTGGGTCAATCTTTAGATCATGAGCGGTAGCGAATAACTCCAAAGGATCATGAGCGATAGCGAATAACCCAAAAATGAACAGAATTAAACCTTTTTCTTCAGGCGATAATTTTTATTTAGGTCAGGTATGGTTTGAAAACAAAAAAATGACCTGCCCCAATCTCTACAAAAATGCATTTCTGATTTTTTGTTTCTTTTTAACTCAAATTGCTAAAAGTCAAATTATGGAGGACGAATCTTCCGCCAAAAGGTTAAAAATTGAAGCCTATGTTGGCGGAAATTACAGTTTTAGTAGTTCTACTTCCTTGCCTTTAAACCATTGGGCCTATTACGAATTTGAATATTGGCCTAAAGCTCAGGTTACAGAATATCATCAGCTTGTAAATGGTTTAGATACTGCTCCCGCAAATTGGACTTTAAATCCACAACTAGAAATTGGAATAAGACTGTTTTACCTTAAAGGCGATAATTTTGGAATCGGTTTTAATCTTGTTTTTACAGGTAATAGCTCATCGGCCGTACTTTCCCACGAAACCGAGGAGGCAAAGGCGGAGTTGTTTTTTCAGGGCAAAGAAAAGAGGATTATTTTCCAACCCTTAATAGGTAACAAAATTGGCAAATATTACTACAATTTGTTTTTGGATTTAGGTGTAGGGTTTAATAAGAATTATGATTCCCATCGCATCATTACAGATCAATACGGCATAAAAACCAGAACCTCCTATGCCAAGGATCTTTTTTACAATGTGGATTATTCTGTAGGCCTTGGTTTTGGCTTGAAGTACGAAATAATGGATAGGGTGAATGTTGGTTTGACCTATAATGTTTACCGTGTCAACACTGGGGAGTATAAAAGTACAGGCATCCTAAGTTCAAAATTTGTAAATGGTTTTTGGAATAATTCAATAGGACTATCTCTTGGATATAATCTTTTGTGAAAATGGAATTCAATGGTGTAGGTAAGGGATAAAGGTAGGTGTTCAAGAGGCCTTTTGAGCGGCGTGGATGTATCTATTTGATAAGTCCAAACTCCCCTTCCAAAGGATCATTTCCGTTAATAGACACTAATTTACCAGTGTTGAATTCACTCAAAGGGTAAAGTTGATTAAAAAAAAAGGAACAGTCCAGTCGATTTGGGCCTCAGGGAATTTCAAAATGCCATTTATATCTCTGTATATTTGAATCATGTTTCATTGTCGCAAAAGTTCTCTCCAAACTGGAATCACCTTATTCCTGTTTTTCTGTTGTCCATTTTTTTATGCTCAAACGGTTAACTTAATCAACTACACCATTAGTGATGGATTATCTTCAAACCAAGTTCATTGTAGTTTTCAGCACAGTGATGGTTCTATGTTATTTGGTACCGATGTTGGTTTGCTTAGGTATGATGGTATTTCCTTTAAAACCATTCCATTTACTCAAGCTCAAAAATCGAACTCCACTATTTTTAAAATTGGAGAAGGCTTAGATAAGCGGTTATATATAAATACATACAGAAACGGCTTGTTTTTTTTTGATGGTGATAGTATTAGACCTTTTGTTTTTAATGATTTACTATTGGAAATATGCGGGCAGAGTTTTATTTCAAATCTTATAATTACTAAAAATAGCGATCTGTATTTCACTCTTTTTACAAGAGTAGATTACAGAGTTTACCAAATTGATGCCAACGGAAGACAATCGGTTACCCAACCAAAGGACATTTACACCAAACATTCTCTCAATCGAAGGAAATTTTTATTTATAATGGAGGATTCCCTTTGCCTTCCTAAAACCACAGGAATTCAAGGGTATCAGAAACATATACCAAGGAGGGATCCTCAAATTTTTAACCTAGATCATAAAAACAATACTAATCTTAAAGTTGATAATTCTCAATTTCAATTTCTAAATATTCCAGAGGATCAATTTTCATATGATTCTAAATCGGGTCAATCAGAATCTTCCATTTTCCATAATGGGTACTGGTGGGTAAGCTATAATTCAAATCTGGTTATTTTCGATAATAAATTTAATGTGATTTCAAGCTATGAATTGGGTTTTAAAATTCAACAACTAATACCCCTTAACAAAGGCTCCGTTATGGTGAGTCATCAAAATGGAGCCACTCTTATAAAATGGAATGACAATAACTTTGAAACTGTGCCATTTTTATCTGATGAGCTTATTTCATCCAGTTTTAAAGATAGTGATGGAGGAGTTTGGCTCACAAGCACAAAAAATGGCATTTATTATACTCCCTCTTATAAAATAAAAACATTTAGTAATCCAACTTTTTCAAAGACAGATATTCTTAAAATAGAAACGAATCCTACAAAAATAATTGTTTCAAATAGAAAAGGAGCTCATGGTTTATATTCGTTACCCGACTTCCATCTTCTATATGCCTGGGATACTATTAGGCCGGGAAGCAGTTTGTTTTTGGAACAAGGAAGTTTGCAAAGTACCACAATGCGATTGGATTTTACTGGTAAGGGCATAAAGACTAGGAAATTTAGAATGTTGCGGTCGAACGATATTTACCAATATCCAAATAGCGATTCCATTTTGTTGGCCACCCCTAGGGATGGAGTTCATCTAGCGAAAGTTGGGGTGGAATGGACCTTTGAGGAATTAAAAAAGTATGATAGAGATCTAAAAAGTTATTCCGTTCATGTATTGGACAAAATCATATATATCGGTACAGATATTGGAATTCAAATTTTTTCACTACCGAATATAAATTTCACAACCTATTTGCCCAATCGTATAAAAACTAGAATTCTAGATTTAGAATCTATTGGTCATAAGCTGATTGCTTCTTCTAATGATGGGATTTTTATATGTGAAAATGATAGTATAACTCACTTAACTACCAAGAACGGTTTGGTGTCCAATATTTGTAGAAAAATTGAGGTAGAAAATGACAGTGTTTTTTGGGTGGCGAATAAATTCGGATTAAACAAGATTATTTATTCTCAAAAAACTGGAAACTACCGAATTTTAACTTTTACAAAGGATGATGGTTTAAATGCAAACTCTATAAACGATCTTTCCATTGAGGGTGAGAATATTTTTATCGCAACCAGTGAGGGCTTGTGTTATACGGAAATTGAAAATCTAAAAATTAATAAGTCTAGCATTCCTTTTAAAGTGGATTTTCCTACTCTGCAAATGGGAAATTTTGATTTTTCGGACACTTTAATACTAGAAGAGGATAAAAGAGAAATATACCTTTTGATAAAGGAAAGATCCTTTCGACATAACGAAAACCTTAGCTATTCTTTCGCATTAAATGACGATGATCAATTCATATCTACAAATAATTCCATATCCTATGGAAACCTTGAACCGGGTTATAATTCCATAACCTTAAATGTTGCTTCGGCCAATAATATTTGGAATGCAAAGCCAGTTATTTTATCCATCTGGGCTACACCTTATTATTACGAGCAGCTTTGGTTTAAAATTTCAGCTGGCTTTTTGATCCTATTTTCGGCAATTCTTTCGTTGATCTTTGCCATTAGAATACGAGAGAAAAGGCGAGGGCAAAAGTTGGAAATGGCTATTGCAAACCAAGAGGCCATTGTTTCTAAATACAATGCCTTGAGCCTTCAGTTAAGTCCCCATTTTATTTTTAATTCCCTCAACAATATTCAGTATTTGTCCATTTCAAAAAATTATGTGGCCGTCAATCAATTTGTTGCCAATTTGGCCCGTCTCACTCGTAAAATTCTGGAGCATTCTAAACTACAATTGATATCCCTGGAAACGGAAATTGAAAACCTGAAACTTTTCCTTGAAATTGAACAAATACGCTTTGAACACAAGCCAATTGAAATTCAGTTTGAAATTGATCCGAAATTGGATTTAACCAACTTGTTAATTCCCCCAATGATTTTGCAACCTAGCGTGGAAAATGCAATATGGCATGGGCTTTTAAATAAAGTGGGATCTAGAAAATTGGAAATACTTTTCATCCATCAAAAAGGTGGTTTTGAAATTGAAATTAGGGACAATGGAATTGGTTTAAATACCAAACAAAAAGGGCAGATTAAGATAAAGGGACAAACTTCCATTGGAGTGAAAAATACCCGAGATAGAATTCAATTGTACAATGCAATGAATATGGGCTATGCCGAGTTTTCATTACACGAGCTAAGTGAAAATGACTCAATAACCGGTACCCTGGCGAGCTTTAAGTTTAAGCCTACAAGGAAAATTTGAGCCAAATTTGCAAATGGTAAAAAATTTACCCCTCTTTGGTAAATCTGGAATCCCAAAAATTTTGGTTAGATTTTCCAACATTGCACGGAAGTTAATTTAGCATCAATTGGATAATAAAACTATGGGGAGTGTTAATATAGTCAAATGCCCTGTTCGTAAAACGCTTCTTGTAAAATTAGACTGAAAATAGGAGTTTTACCCATGTCAACAAGTTTATACTATTCGGTAACTGACCCCCTTTGCCCCAACTTGTATTAATGTTTTTGGTCGGTACCAGTTTTATATAACGAGACTATTATTTCTTGAAGAAAAGAGATTTGGGTTGAAACTATTTTTGCAAACCAAAAATATCCCCTGCAAAGGTTTTTAGTATTCAAGTTATAAATTTTGAAAACTCTATTTAAAGGAGGCCAAATTCCTGAGTTGTCGCTTAGGGTTTGGCCTTTATCTTTTGAATGTTTTTGGATTAATCAAAAACGGATGAGCCTTTTTTCTCAAATGAATTTGAAAGTTAATTGTATTTTTATCCTCTCGTATTTTACCAAAAAAGTACAAGAGTTTTCAAAAATGTCATGAATGAAAATTAAAACCTTAATTGTCGATGATGAATCGAAAAGCGTAATGCTTCTTCAAAAATACTTGGAGCCCTATTCGCATTTAATTGATGTGGTGGGTACTGCGAATGATGCCGAAGAAGCCTTCCTAAGCATTAAACAAAATGAACCCAATCTCGTATTCTTGGATATTTCAATGCCAGGCTCAAGTGGTCTAGATCTCTTAAATAGATTTGCTTCTAAAAACTTTGAAGTAATTTTTACTACGGCGCATGAGGAGTATGCCTTAGAGGCTTTTAAATTATCTGCCATCCATTACCTGCTTAAACCAATAGATCTTCTTCAATTAGATGATGCCATCAACAGATCTTCAGCGAAAATTGAATCCGAAATTCAAAAAAATGCAGGCTCTCCCAATAAGCGTAAAATAATGATTTACACGGACAACGGATACGAACTTATTGAGATTAAAGAAATTGTAAGATGTGAGGCTGCAGGTGCCTACACGGAGTTGTTTTTAAATAACAAAAGAAAAATTTTATCCTGCCAAAACTTAAAGTCATTTGAAAATCAATTGGAATCCAATAACTTTCTAAGAGTTCACAAAAGCCACCTAATTAATTTAGAAGAAGTAAAATCATTTACAAAAGGCAAAAGTTGCTATACTAACTTAAAGGATGGCACCCAAATTTTTGTTTCAAACCAAAAGAAGAATGACTTTTTGCAAAGGTTGAATGAGAATTTTATTATTGAAGTAGAGTAGGTTTAAAGCCGCTGAATGATGCCGTCATTTGGTTTAGGTAGTCCCATGTCAAACCCTATTTAAAATCCTCAATCACAATTCTTTCCTCACAAAAGGAAATTTCATCTTCGCTGTAATTGCTGCCAATAACCAAAGTTCTATTACCTAAATATTTTTCAATTAAACCTTTATACCAAGCAATTCCTTTTTGGTCTAAATTGGAAGTTGGTTCGTCTAATAATACAAGTTGGGTATCGGATAATAGGGCCAAACCAAGTCGGAATCTTTGTTTCATTCCGGAACTGAAATTTTTTAGGTCTTTGTCTTTCGATGACTCTAGATAACAGATCTCCAGAAAGCTGTCGGTATTTATTCCTTCTAAAAAAGGTTTGAATTTTTGGTAAAAGTTTAGAAAGTCCTTAGCGCTTAATTCTTCAATCAGCTCCAAATAAGGAGCGGCTAAACTTATTTTAAATGGGACCTCATTTGGGCTAATTACAGTACCATCAGCCTGAAAATATTGGAGCTCACCCTTGGAGGCGCTTAGAGAATAGGAAAGAATTTTTACCAATGTAGATTTTCCGCTACCATTCCCACCCAGAATTGCCGTTTTACTACCACTTTCAAAATTGTGGTTTAATCCCTTAAAAACTTGTTGTCTATTAAATCTCCTTCCTACAATATGTAAGCTAACCTTCATATTTTATTCTGGACGAAAACCTTTCATAATTCCACTTTGAGATTCGCGGATAAAGGTTAAAATTTCGTCCCTTTCTTGGGTAGCTTTAAAGTCGGCCTCAATTATTTCCAGGGCTTGGGAAGTATTAAATCTCTTTTGAAATAGAATTCTATAGATATTCTGAATTTCATTGATTTTATCGTTCTCATATCCTCTTCTTCGTAAACCAATAGAATTGATTCCGGAATAGGAAATAGGCTCTTTAGCGGCTTTCACATAAGGAGGAACATCTTTACGAACCAAGGATCCACCACCTACAAAGGCATGAACACCAATTTTTGCAAACTGCTGGATGGCACAAAGTCCACCAACAATTGCCCAATCTCCCATTTCCACATGCCCTGCAAACAAACAACCATTTACAATAACGCAGTTGTTTCCAATAATACAATCGTGGGCAATATGTGCGCAGGCCATAATAAGACAATTGGAGCCGATTACGGTTTTACCTAGGGCTTTTGTTCCTCTATTAATGGTAACACATTCACGGATGGTAGTATTGTCTCCAACAATCACCAAACTATCCTCCCCTTCAAATTTTAAATCTTGAGGCATGGCGGAAATAACTGCTCCAGGAAAAATTCTACAATTTTTACCAATGCGTGCTCCTTCCATTATGGTAACATTGGAACCAATCCAAGTTCCTTCCCCAATTTCTACATTTTTATGAACGGTGGTAAAAGGTTCAATAACAACGGTATTGGCTATTTTTGCTGATGGATGTACGTAGGCTAAAGGTTGATTCATCTAATTAGTTATTTCGTTCTTTTACGATTTGAGCCATTAAATCTGCTTCACAAACTACTTTATCGCCTACAAAGGCTTCACCATGCATTTGCAATATTCCTCTTCGCATTGCTTGGGTTAATCTTAATCTAAATATCAAAGTATCACCAGGAACAACCTTTCTTTTAAAACGGATATTGTCCATTTTTAAAAGATAAGTCAAATAATTCTCAGGATCTGGAACCGTGCTTAAGGCTAATATTCCACCCACTTGCGCCATGGCTTCCACCTGCAATACACCAGGCATTACAGGAGCACCTGGAAAGTGACCTCTAAAAAATTCCTCGTTCATCGTTACACTTTTCAGTCCAACTACACTCTCCTCATCCAATTCCAAAATCTTATCCACCAATAAAAATGGCTGACGGTGAGGAAGTCTATTCATCACCTCTGTAACATCGTATAAAGGGGCTTTGTTTGGATCGTAAAAAGGAATATCCTGTTTTTTGGCCTCTTCTTTTATTTTATCTTGAATCAGTTTTGCGAAATCCGTATTTACCTTATGTCCAGGTTTACTCGCAATGATTCTACCCTTAATTCTTTTTCCGGCAAGGGCTAAATCTCCAACAACATCCAGCAATTTATGTCTTGCCGCTTCATTTGGGAAGTGCAAATCCAAATTGTCTAAAATTCCATTGGGTTTTACACTTACATTTTCTTTGTTGAATACCTTTTTAAGTCTTTCCAAATTTTCAGGCGAAACTTCCTTATCTACATATACAATGGCATTATTCAAATCTCCACCTTTTATAAGGCCGTGATCCAAAAGTAATTCCAGCTCATGCAAAAAACTAAAAGTTCTACACTGACTAATTTCTGATTTGAAATCCTTTAAATCTTTTAATTGAGCATTTTGGCTACCCAAAACTTTGGTATCATACTCCACCATTACAGAAATTTGATATTTCTCCGCAGGCACAGCCATCAATTCTGTATCACCATCAACTACTAAATTGAAGGCTTCTGTAATTTCAAAATAATCCCTTGGTTTTTCCTGCTCTTCAATTTCTGCTTGCTCTAATGCACTGATAAACTCCTTGGAGCTACCATCCATTATGGGGGTTTCCGGACCGTCAATTTCTATCAAGCAATTATCCAGATCCATCCCTACACAAGCGGCAAGAACATGTTCTACTGTATTTACAATAGCATCTCCCTTTCCAATGGTGGTGCCCCTGTCTGTGCTAATAACATAATTAGCTAATGCTGGAACCTGCGGTTGGTTTTCCAGATCCATTCGTTTAAAAACAAATCCAGTGTCGGGAGGGGAAGGTTTAAAAGTTAGTGTGACTTGAGCACCGGTATGTAGACCAGTTCCCTGAACACTAATTTTATTTTTTATGGTTTTTTGGTAAGTAAGCATAATCTTATTTGGATTGAACTTGCTTTTTTAAATTGTCTATATCGTTGGCCATTTTAACCAACTTTCTAAAATACACGTATGATTTTTTATAATCACCAATGGCAAATGCCGGTGAACCTTGAATTATTGCATCATCTTTTACATGAGCAGCAACTCCACTTTGAGCGGCAATTTTCACATTATTGCCAATATTCAAATGGCCAATAATTCCTACCTGTCCTCCTATCATACAGTTTGATCCAATTTTAGAGGATCCTGCAATGCCAGATTGGGCCGCAATAACTGTATTTTCTCCTATCTCTACATTGTGAGCAACTTGAATAAGATTGTCCAATTTTACTCCTTTACGAATAATGGTGGAGCCTAAAGTTGCTCTATCTACTGTTGTGTTTGCACCAATTTCCACATGATCTTCAATAATCACATTTCCAATTTGGGCTACTTTATCATAACTATCATTATTGGGAGCAAACCCAAAGCCATCACCGCCAATTACCACTCCGCTATGCAAGGTTATATTATTTCCCAAAACACAATCAGAATAGACCTTTGTACTGCTAAAAAAAAGTGCATTATCGCCAATACTGGAATTGTCACCAATATAGCATCCAGGATAAATTTTGCAATTATCTCCTATACTAACATTGTCGCCTATATAAGTGAAAGCGCCTATATAGCAATTTTCACCAATTTTCGCCGATTCTGAAATCTTGGATTCTGGGTCAATTCCGTGCTTATTATGCTTAAACTGATTGTATAATTCCAGCAATTTTGCAAAAGCTTGGTAAGGTTGCTCTACTCTAATTAAAGTGGATTTCACTTCCTCTTCGGCAACAAAATCATTAGCTACTATTACAATACTAGCCTGGGTTTTGTAAATATATGAAGCATATTGAGGATTGGCTAAAAAGCTTAAAGTCCCCGGACTACCTTCTTCAATTTTTGACAAATTGTTGACAGTTGCTTCCGGATTTCCTTCGATACTTCCTTCAAGAAGATCAGCTATTTGTTGTGCAGAAAATTCCATTGGGTCAAAAGTAGCAATTTTTTGATGCTATGAGCGAAGTCCGCAATCCTTTGGGAAGAATAAAAAGTTTTTGGTAACAGGCTTTGCCAAAGCAGAAATATTAAGTTGGTCTGCGGCTCGTGCAATATCGACCACTGAGCCATCCTTATAGAGTAGATTAATTCTGTCTTTAGTGGGATTATAAGCATTATTGGTAAGTCCTTTATTGAAAACAAAATACTCCGTTTCTTTTAAACTTATCCCATATTTCTCTTGTACATTTTTTTTCAATTCATTGATTTTCCCATCATTATTTGGATCATCTGCAGAAACCACGGCCAATAATTTTCGCTTTAATAAACTTTCGCATAAAATGGAAAGCACCTTATCCGAATGAAACTGCCATTCTTTAATTCCAGAAAAAATATCATGATCATCCAATTGGGCATATAAGTTCAGCAAATCTTCATAGGATTCTGGCAAATCTCCCCGTAAAAAAACTTTTAAGGCCGAGGGCATCAACATGTCTTCTGTGAATACCTCTCTTGCTCTTTGTAAAATTTTAATTAGTAAAAACTCAGCAGAAAGAACGGTTTTATGAAGGTAAACTTGCCAATACATCAGCCTTCGAGCGACAATAAACTTTTCTACAGAATAAATCCCCTTGTGATCCACTACAATTTGGTCATCAACAATATTGAGCATACTAATAAGACGCTCGGAATTTACCTGACCCTCGGTTACTCCAGTATAAAAAGAATCGCGCCGCAGATAATCCAGACGGTCCATATCCAACTGACTGCTTATTAATTGATGAAGGAACTTTTTGGGGTGTTTATTTTGAAAAATGTTGATTGCCATTTCCAATTTTCCTTCAAACTCCTTGTTTAGAAGCTTCATAAACTCCAAGGATAATTTCTCATGATCGATTCCAGGTACAATAGAATTTTCCAAAGCATGGGAAAAAGGACCATGACCAATATCATGCAGTAAAATGGCAATTTTCACCGCCTCCTCTTCTTCCATAGAAATGGCATGTCCCTTCGATTTTAGAATGCGCACGGCTTTGTCCATTAAATGCATGGCTCCAAGGGCATGATGGAAGCGAGTGTGGTAGGCTCCTGGGTAAACCAAATAGGTCAATCCGAGTTGAGAAATTCTCCTTAACCTTTGAAAATAAGGGTGTTCAATTAGGTCGAAAAATAATTCGTTGGGTATAGTAATGAAACCGTATATTGGGTCGTTAAGTATCTTTAACTTATTCGTGCTGTTCAAACGTTTTCTATAATAAATGTTTGCTTATCGCTTAAAATTCTTGCCACAAAAATATGGACAATATTCAAATTCTATGGGTCGATGATGAGATCGATCTACTTAAACCTCATATAATTTTTTTACAAGGTAAGGGTTATCATGTAGACACCATCAATAACGGTGGAGAAGCCGTGGATATGGTTTCCGAAAAGCATTACGATCTTATTTTTCTAGATGAAAATATGCCCGGTTTAAATGGATTGGAAACCTTGGTGCAAATCAAAGCCATTCACAATTCTTTACCGGTGGTAATGATTACCAAAAGTGAGGAAGAAAGTATTATGGATGATGCTATCGGATCTCAAATTTCCGATTACCTTATAAAGCCTGTAAATCCTAAGCAAATTCTACTTTCCATAAAAAAGAACCTAGATACCAAAAGGTTGGTTAGCCAAAAAACGACCAGTAATTACCAACAAGAGTTCAGACAAATAGGGATGGATTTGGCAATGGTAAACGACCCACAAGGTTGGGTGGATTTATATAAAAGATTAATTTACTGGGAACTGGAATTGGATAAACTAGAAGACGAAGGTTTAAATGAAATTCTTCTAACCCAAAAGAAGGAAGCCAATTCTCAATTTTTCAAATTTATAGAAAGAAACTACCAAGATTGGTTTGAAGGAGATGAGGACACTCCTTTAATGTCCCACACTATATTTAAGGAAAAAGTAAACCCACTTCTAAAACAAAAAGAAAATGTTTTTTGGGTGGTAATTGATAATCTTCGTCAGGACCAATGGAAAATTATTCAACCTACTTTGGAGGAGTATTTTGTAACGGATGAAGAGGAGTCCTTTTACAGTATTCTGCCAACAGCAACTCAATATGCACGTAATGCAATGTTTGCGGGATTAATGCCTTTGGAAATAAAAAAGCGCTTTAAGGATAAATGGGTTGATGATCTGGAAGATGAGGGAAAAAACCTTTATGAAAAAGATTTTATTGAGGATCAACTCAAACGATTGGGGCATGGAGATTTGAAATTCTCCTATAATAAAATCACCAACCATGGTGCTGGGAAAAAGCTTGCGGACAATATGCACAACCTTCGTGGGAATGCTTTGAATGTGGTGGTTTATAATTTTGTTGATATGCTTTCTCATGCCAAAACGGATATGAAAGTAATTCGCGAATTGGCGGATAATGATAAAGCTTACAGGTCTTTAACACTGAGTTGGTTTAAAAACTCTCCTTTGTTGGATATAATTAAATCCGCAAAAGACTTGAATGCAAAAGTGGTGATTTGTACAGATCATGGAACCATAAACTGTGGGGATCCCACTAAAATTGTTGGTCCAAAAGACATAAACACCAACTTAAGATATAAGGTAGGTAGAAATATGACTTATCAAAATAAAGATGTTTATGAGGTGAAAAATCCCGAGGATATTCATCTTC
>CAKZNE010000248.1 GCA_937129395.1 uncultured Cryomorphaceae bacterium
ATGAAAATGCCCGCTGAAAAGTGGAGTATAATGGAATTTAAATCCTTTCGATTTTTTAATATCCATAATGAGTTATTTGGGTTGGCATTTATTAAATCTTCAAACGAAGACAGTATCTTATTGACTAAAAACAGAATTGGTTTGAATGATATTTTACTGAAAAGAAAACAAACAGAAATTCGATTTGACAGAAAACTATTGAAGGGGAATTGGAAATCTACAAGCCAAAGAGAGGAAGAGCCTGTTCTGCATTTGAAAATTGAAAAAGACAAACTGAGTTTTGAAAAGGACAGTATTAAGGGAGAACAAAATTGGAAAATAAACGATTCTGGAACTAAATTGTATTTCCCATCAATTGTGGATCAAAAGGATGGAGTTTGGACAATTTTGGCTTTGGATGACAATCATTTAAGATTGGAACTATTTGGTTTAGGAAGTATACCAAACAACATCAGTATAGTAGAATTCGAACGCGAAAAAAATCCTTAACCTTCGGAAAAAAATCTAACTTTATTCCCGAAAAAAATCCGAATAAGTCTAAACCTTCGATCTCTGTTTTTGTTTTTGTGATATGCTGAATTATACCACTCATATTAAAAGTGAATCTCATGAATGGGTAACCTTCATTCATGGAGCTGGTGGTAGCAGTACAATTTGGTATAAACAGTTGAGAGATTTCAAGAAAGAATTCAATGTTTTATTAATTGATCTTAGAGGCCATGGACGGTCGAAAAATATTGTTTACCAAAAACTTAAGCAATACACTTTTAAGGTCATTGGTGACGAAATAGTGGAGGTTTTGGATCACCTTAAAATTGAAAAAACGCATTTTGTTGGTATTTCACTTGGCACCATTATTATTCGGGATATTATTGAAAGGGAACCTGAAAGAGCTGGAAAATTAATTCTAGGTGGAGCTGTGATGAAACTAAATGTAAGAGGCCAGATTTTAATGCGTACCGGGGCATTTCTAAAATCTGTTATCCCCTACTTAATATTATACCGCTTATTTGCTTTTGTAATTCTTCCCAAAAAATCGCATAGAGAATCGAGGAATTTATTTATTAAAGAGGCAAAAAAACTTTATCAAAAGGAATTTAAAAGATGGTTTACCCTAATATCTGAAGTAAACCCCCTACTCTCATTATTTAGAATAAAAGATAGCGGAATACCTACTCTTTATATTATGGGTTCGGAGGATCATATGTTTTTACCTTCAATAAGTAAATTGGTTAGGGATCATGACTCTGCAAGTCTCTCCGTTATTGATAATTGTGGACATGTAGTTAATGTAGAACAAGCCAAAATATTTAATGACCGATCTTTATTTTTTTTAAAATCTTAAAATTTACAAATGTCATTTGGATTTGGACCAGGGGCTGAGATGAACCGCAGCCAAAAGACAAATAGAAGCCAACTAAAAAGCAAGACCAGCCTCAAGGAAATTAACAATTCTTAGCCTGAGAAAATTGTTTTCCCAAAAACCAGAAAAGAAGTTTCATCCGCCCAATTGGCCAAATTCAAATTTGATTTAAATGAAAAAAGGAAAATTGAATTGAAAAGAAAAATAATTTCTATTGTCCTGTTTTTTTGGCATCGCCATTTCTTTATTTATTTGGTTGATGTTTTTTTAAAAAGCCGCTGTGAAGCCACTTTAAAAGTTATTTCCAAAAAAAAGTAAATGTTTAACTCCCGACTAGTAGCATTGAAGAAGTCAAAATTTGTTAGCTAATAGAAATAAGTTAATCATTAAACATTTAGTATGAGTACTCTAAGAAACAAGGTCCAATTAATTGGAAACCCGGGATCAGATCCTGAAATAAAAACCATGGAAAATGGTAATAAATTGGCGAAATTCTCCATGGCAACCAATGAAAACTACAAAAATGCAAAGGGCGAAAAAGTAACAGAAACCCAGTGGCATAATATTGTTATTTGGGGTAAAACAGCTGAGATAGCTGAAAAGTTTGTGAAAAAAGGGAAGGAAATTGGCATTGAAGGTAAAATCAACAACAAGAGTTACGAAGATTCAGAAGGCAACAAAAAATACATTACCGAAATCGTAGCTCATGAACTTTTATTATTGGGAGGAAAAGAATCGTGAATCCCTTTTAAAGGCAAATTTTCAAATCAATCTCAAAAAAAACTCCTTAATACAAGGAGTTTTTCTTTTTATTAATAACATTTGTAGGAATTGTAATAAATAATCCAATCCCATGAAAAAAAATGTTTTTGTTCTTTCCATCCTTTCAATAGGCCTAATAAGTTCTTGTAACGAAACTCCCGTTGTTGAGGATGCCGTTTCGGAGAGCAAAGTAAAAGAGGTTGTAGAGGAAAAAATAACTGATTATCCTGAATCTTATGAAATTGATGGTCTAAAAATTTATCCTTCTAGCCCATCTGCACAATTTCCAGGTGCCAATTTAAATTTAAAAAGCAATTTCTCAGAACCAATTGAAAGCGGAGTATTTAATTTTGACTTTGCAGTTGAAAATTATGAATTAGGCGCCCAAACTTCAGATGTAGAAACAAAAGGTTTGGCAAACTCAGGAAAAGGTCAGCACATCCATTTGATTGTAGATAATGGACCTTATTCTGCTCATTACGAAGGCGGATTTGAAAAGAATTTTGACAAAGGTCATCACGTAGCCATTGCCTTCTTATCCAGATCCTACCATGAGAGTGTAAAAGAGGCTACAGCTCACCAAGTTTTTCAGTTTACTTCTGGAACTGCTGAAGATGCTGCCAATATCGACCTTGGTCAGGAAATGCTTTTCTACAGCAGACCTAAAGGAACCTATACAGGCGCAGGAGCACAGAAAATTTTATTGGACTTCTTTTTGAAAAACACCGAAATTTCTCCAGGTTCAAATTATGTTCAAGTGACTATTAACGATAAAACAACAATCTTACTTGATAATTGGCAGGCTTATTTTATTGAAGGCTTACCAATGGGAGAAAACACAATCAATCTTCAATTGCTAAACAATGAAGGCGAGCTTGTAGACAGCCCGATGAACAACATTACAAGAACTTTTACCCTTGCTGAAGAAGTTGTAGAATAAAATCAAAATATTTATAAAAAAAAATGGCCTTCATGAATTTGATGGCCATTTTTTTTGTTCTAAAAAGAGTCGAAATCGACGCTAATAATTATACTGTTTAATCTAATTTATTGAACAACAATCTTTCTTGTACTTATTACCTTTCCCTTTGAGGATAGCCTTGCAATATAAATTCCTTTTGACGGAGAGTTTAAAGAAATACCTTTAACAACCTCCTGGTTAGATACCTCAAAATCTGAAGATTGAACAACTTTTCCGGTAAGGTTGATTAATTCAAATTTCATACTTTGAAAAGCCCCTGCATTTAATAGTCTAACATTAAATATTCCTCTATTGTAAAAGGAATTATCCTGCAAAGTTGCTAAGCTTAGGTCCTCAATTCCTACCGTAACTGGGATGGACCAATTTACGGTATTGCAATCCTCATTATCATCTGTATTTGACTCAGTTACATTAGTCCAACCTTGACCAAAAACGCCCGAAATTCCGCAAAACTCAACATTCCCAGCCGTTCCACCCTGAACTGTTAAGGATTTTGAAAAACTGGAACTCCCTCCATTTGCAGCTATGGCTATTCCAATAATTACATAATCAACAAAACCACCACTATTACTTGAAATCCGATTGCCATTAACGGTGGGGAGAACAATAATGGTATCCAAAATATCAATAGGTTCCGTACCTGTATTTGTTAGGGTAAAGTCATAATTAAAGGAAGTGCCGGATGTTAAGTTCGCTCCCACCACTGGAGAATCCAAGGTAAAGGACACATTTGCTTGTGCCGAAGCAAATAGGCTGATAGAAGCAACTAAACAAGTTAGTATTGGTTTTTTAATCTGTTTCATTTTTAAGAAATTCATAACTATGCTTTCAAAGATTGGACAATTCGATTCTTATTTAACTACGGCTTTTCCAAAGGTAACGAATAACCATTGCGGTAGGTTGTAAAATTAATCTGCTGTATTTGGTTTTACATGTCCAGATCAAAAATTATTAGGAGTTTTTTCTGGATTTAATATTAATCACCTCAACAATTAAAGAAAAAGCAACTGCCACATAAATATATCCTTTTGGTATATGGGAATGCAGTCCATCAGCAATCAACACAAAACCAATTAAAATTAAAAAGGATAAAGCTAGAACCTGTAAGCTTGGATATTTTTCAATGAAATTGGCAATTCTATTCGAAAAAATCAACATAACTATTAGTGAAATAATAACAGCAGTTATCATAATAACAACATCTTCTGTCATTCCGATCGCTGTTAAAATAGAATCAAAGGAAAAAACAATATCTAGTAATCCTATTTGGATAATTATCGAAACGAAACTTTTGCTTACTGATTTTTTGACTTTCCCCTTTTCTTTTTGAGGATCCATTTTTTCATGTATCTCACTGGTACTCTTCGCTAAAAGAAATAAACCACCGATAATGAGAACAATATCTCTTCCTGTAAATTCTTGTCCAAAAATTGAGAATAGCGGATCTGTAAAACGGATTATCCAAGTAATTCCCAATAACATTATCACACGAAACACCAAAGCCAGGCTAATTCCTAAAAATCGAGCTTTGGGTCTAGATTTTTCTGGAAGTTTATTGGTAAGGAGGGAAATGAAAATGATGTTATCAATCCCCAATACAATTTCCAATAGACTAAGAGTAAGAAGAGAAATTAAACCCTCAGCAGTAAAAAAAACTTCCATTTAATTTAAAATTAGGATTTAAAAAGCGGGAATACTGTCATCATTTCATTTACTTCAAGTCTCACAGATTCTAATACCTCCTCATTTTCTGGATCGGAAATTACTTTGTCCAACAAATCAGCAACTTTTTGCATATCCTCTTCCATCAATCCTCTAGTGGTAATCGCACTTGAACCCAAGCGAATTCCACTAGTTACAAAAGGAGACTTATCGTCAAATGGTACCATGTTTTTGTTTACCGTAATATCCGCTTTCACCAAAGCATTTTCGGCCAACTTACCTGTTACACCTTTATTTCTTAAATCAATTAGCATACAATGGTTATCCGTTCCACCGCTAATAATTTTATAATCTTTGGCAACAAGGGCGTCGGCCAATGCTCTTGCATTTTTTTGTACTTGCAGCATGTAATGAAAAAATTCATCCGACAATGCCTCTCCAAATGCAACTGCTTTTGCAGCAATAACATGTTCCAAGGGTCCGCCTTGTGTTCCTGGAAAAACAGCAGAATCCAAAAGAGCACTCATTTTACGAACCACTCCTTTTGGTGTTGTTAATCCCCATGGGTTTTCAAAATCCTTACCCATCATAATCAATCCCCCTCTTGGGCCTCTTAGGGTTTTATGAGTTGTTGTGGTTACAATATGGCAATGCGGAATTGGGTCATTTAATATCCCTTTGGCAATTAAGCCCGCGGGATGGGAAATATCGGCTAACAATAAAGCTCCTACTTTATCAGCAATCACTCTAAACCTCGCAAAATCAATATCTCTAGAATAAGCAGATGCCCCACAAATTATCAATTTTGGCTGCTCCTCAATGGCTCTTTCTTCTAGTTTATCATAATCGATTAAACCCGTTTCCTCCTCTACTCCATAAAAAGAAGTTTTGTATAATTTTCCTGAAAAATTTACTGGGGATCCGTGAGTTAAATGTCCACCATGGGATAAATCAAATCCCATAATTTTATCACCTGCATTTAAACAAGCTAAAAATACTGCCGCATTGGCTTGAGATCCGGAGTGAGGTTGAACATTTGCATACTCGGCACCAAATAAAGCTTTTGCCCGATCTATGGCCAATGTTTCTACCTGATCAACTACTTCACAGCCACCATAATATCTTTTCCCTGGAAATCCTTCCGCATATTTATTAGTTAATACTGAACCCATAGCTTCCATCACTTGTTCACTTACAAAGTTTTCTGATGCTATTAATTCTATGCCTTCCGTTTGACGATTTCTTTCATCCTCGATCAAATCAAAAATTTGCTGATCTCTTTCCATTCAATTATTTTTTTGAGGGTTCTATAATTTTATAATATTTGCCTAGCTATTGAAAAGCAAATTTAATGGCCTAAAGTAGAATAAGACCATCGGAAAAGAAAATAATTTAGAAAATAGATTTTCTTTCCAGATATTAAAGAATTTAAAAGAAAGATAAAATATGCTCACAGCAAATGACCCAAACCGCAAAAGTTGGGTAAAAACAAGCGATACAACTGACTTCCCTATCCAAAATTTACCTTTTGGAGTTTTCCTAACTGAGGATAATTTGGTAACCATTGGCACCCGGATTGGGGATACGGCAATTGATCTAGGTGGACTTCATCAACTTGGATTTTTCAATGATATTGAATTGCCAAGCGATGTTTTCCTTCAAGATACCCTAAACGACTTTATCACTTTGGGTCGTCCAACTTGGAGAAAAGTTAGAAATAGAGTTGCAGAAATCTTTGATATTGAGAATAAAGAACTTCAAAATAATGAAGATTATAAGGAGCATATCCTTTTTCCTGTGGATTCCGTTCAAATGTTAATGCCTGTTTTTACTCAAGATTATACAGACTTTTATTCCAGTAAAGAACATGCTATGAATGTGGGTATCATGTTTAGAGGTAAGGAAAATGCCTTAATGCCCAATTGGGTTCACATGCCCATTGGATATCATGGAAGATCTTCAAGTATTATTGTTTCTGGAGAAAATATTAGAAGACCAAAAGGGCAAACCATGCCTAAAGATGCAGACAAACCAGTTTTTGGTCCTTGCAAAGCTTTGGATATTGAATTGGAAATGGCTTTTATTACCAGCGATGGAAAACATATCGGCGAAAGCATTAATGTAAACGAAGCCGAAGATTATATTTTTGGAATGGTGCTTTTCAATGATTGGTCGGCACGAGATATTCAAAAGTGGGAATATCAACCATTAGGACCCTTTTTAGGTAAAAGCTTTGCCAGCAGTATTTCTCCATGGGTAGTAACCCTTGATGCTTTAGAGCCATATAGAACCGCAAGCCCAGTGCAAGATCCTAAACCTTTGGAAAATTTAATTTGTGAAGGTGATAGAACATTTGATATTAATTTAGATGTGTTTTTAGAGACCGAAGAAGGTGTAGAAACTAAAATTTCAGCTTCTAATTTCAAACATTTATATTGGAATATATCGCAGCAATTAGCACATCATACAAGTAATGGTTGCCCAATTAATGTTGGAGATATGATGGGTTCTGGAACGATTTCCGGACCTACAGAAGACAGTTTTGGCTCCATGCTGGAATTAAGTTGGGGAGGTACAAAACCTATTCCCTTAAATGACGGAAGTACAAGAACCTACCTTAAGGATGGTGATAGTATTAGCATTAAAGGATTCTCTGATAACGGCGAATTGAGAATTGGTTTTGGAGAGGTACGTACCAAAATATTACCCTCTAATTAATAAGAACAGGCAAAATTGCTTTGCTGCCATCTTCTAGGCATACATTCAAATAATAAAGCCCTTTTTTTAAATTAGATATATCAAGTTTATAATTATAGGTACTTGAAAACTTACGGTCTGAAACTACTGAACCCAAGTGGTTGAGAAGTTTCAGACTTATAAATTTCTTGTTGGTTTGAATCAAAACATCCTTTTTACTTGGATTAGGAAACAAATCAATTTCCAGTATTGAGCTTTGGTTTTGGCTAAAATTTATTTTCTCAAGCGCTTTTGTTCTTTGCGAGTTGGAATCCAAACCCCAAAGGAGAAATACATTTTGATTTTCATCTAGAACCATATTTCCCCTTGCCTTGGGAACCAGTTTCCTATTTGCTAGTATTTTCGGTTCATTAATATTATCAAAGCTTAATACTTTGAATTCTCTCTTTATATTTCCCGAAAAATCCTGTCCTCCATTTAGATAAATAGAATTTCCAAAATTGGAATAGGACATATAAGCTAAGGAGTCCAAATTAAAATTTATTTCTGTCCAGTTATTAAGTAATGGATTGTAAAGCCACAGATCATTAAAATTAGATGCCTTCCCCTGACCTAAACCAAGGACTGCCATTCCATTTAATTCAACAGCTAGCATTTTACTTCTTCCTTCTGCTGGAAATTCAACGTTGGTTATCCAATGATCCATTTTAAAATCATAAACCCAGGTATCCCTAAAATAGACGGAAGTGTCTTGCCCAAAGCCAAAAATCGCCTGATCACCAATCTTAATCGCAGCAGTTCCCCATCTAGCTTTTCCTGGGCAAGGTTCCATTTCTTCCCAATTGTTTGTTGTGCAATTAAACCTCCAAAGATCCTTGTGAAAATTTTCATCGGAAGACCAACCTCCAAATACATAAATATAGTTTTCCCAAACCAAGGAACTGGAATATTGGCGTTTTGCAAAAGGAACATTATCATATTTTTCCCAGGTATTGGAGTTTAGATCGTAAGACCACCAATCTCCCATAACCTGAAAACCAACAGCATAACCTAAACCGCAATATATTTTTCCATTATTAAATTCAGCAATAGCATCGTCTCTTGCAAAACCGGGGAAGGTGGAAACTGAATCGAGATTTTGAGCTTGCGAACAAAAACTAGAAATTAAAATGCTAAATAGACTTAAATATTTGTAGGTCATTTCCTTAAATCTCAGATTTGAAAACGGAGAAAACTTCAAAAAATGATACTAACTTAAAAAAAAGGGATAAGGACAATATTTTAATAATCAAGGGACTAGGAAATTGTGGAAATGGCCAATATTAGGAAAAATAATTATTAAAAAAATAATCCCTTAAAACTAGTTTTAATTGGACTAGAATAATAAATTTGAGTATGACGGATTTGGAACTAGAGCAGGAAGAAAAAGAAGTCGCCAATAGGTATAAGGCACTTCTACGGTCCATGAAGGATCGAGTGGATAAGGAAGATAAAGAGCTGATATTAAAAGCTTTTAATCTGGCCAAAGATGCCCATGCGGATGTAAGACGAAAATCTGGCGAGCCCTACATCCTTCATCCTATTGAAGTTGCGAGTATTGTCGCTAGAGAAATTGGGCTAGGTCCTACTTCAGTTGCAGCGGCACTTATCCATGATGTTGTTGAAGACAGCGATTATACATTAGAAGATATAGATCGTTTGTTTGGTGAAGAAATCGCTAGAATAATTGACGGTTTAACCAAAATCTCAGGAATTTTTGATCAAGATATTTCCTTACAAGCCGAAAATTTCCGGAAGATGTTGCTCACCCTTTCGGATGACATACGGGTAATCCTAATTAAATTGGCGGATAGGTTACACAATATGCGAACTATGGAAAGCATGCCCACCCATAAACAGGTGAAAATCGCTTCAGAAACCCTCTACCTTTATGCCCCTCTTGCCCATAGAATTGGCCTTTATAATATTAAAACAGAATTAGAAGATTTAAGTTTAAAATACACAGAACCAGAAGTATATAGGGATATTGTTTTAAATATTAAATCCTCAGAAGCCGGCGAGGCAAAATACCTTAGTCAGTTTGCATCAGTATTAAAGAAAGATTTAAAAAAAGCCGGCTTAGATTTCACCATTAAGCAAAGGGCGAAGTCCATTTACAGTATTCGCAAAAAGATGCTTAAACAGGGTGTTTCATTTAATCAAGTTTACGATCGTTTTGCCATTCGAATTATTTTGGATACTCCAGAAGAAAGGGAAAAATCTGAATGCTGGCGAGCTTATTCCATTGTTACGGATAGTTACAGACCCAATCCGGAACGCTTAAGAGATTGGATTTCTTCACCAAAAGCGAATGGTTACGAGTCCTTACACACAACCGTTATGGGCTCTGATGGTCAATGGGTTGAAGTACAAATAAGAAGTGCCCGAATGGATGAAATTGCCGAAAAAGGATATGCGGCACATTGGAAATACAAGGAGGATACTAGCGGCGTAAATAAATTGGACAATTGGATAGAGAGGATCCGGGAAATGTTGGAAAACAACGATGGCACTGCTTTGGAGTTTGTGGATGAGTTTAAAACTACGCTTTTCGCAGATGAGATTTATGTTTTCACACCCAAGGGGGAATTGAAAATATTGCCTGTAAATTCTACGCCATTGGATTTTTCTTTTAATATCCATACAGATATTGGATTAAAAACACTTGGGGCCAAAGTAAATGGACGATTGGTTCCTTTAAGTAGCAGATTACGAAGTGGAGATCAAATTGAAATTATTACCTCATTAAAGCAAAACCCAAAAGAAGACTGGCTAAATTTTGTAGTTACCTCCAAAGCAAAGGCAAACATTAAATCCTTTCTAAAATCCGAACATAAGGTAATCGCCTTGGACGGAAAGGAAGTTTTAAAAAGGAAACTGAATTATATTAAAGTTAAGCCAACCGAAAATCTCATCAATGAGATGGTAAAATACTTTGGATTAAAAAACACCAATGAGCTTCATTATAAGGTTGGGATGAAGGTTATTGACAATGGGCAGATTAAAGAATTCATGAGAGATCAGTCTCAAGGATTTTACTCTTATTTAAAAAATAGGATTCTTGGGAAATCTAAAAAAACTGAAAAATCTGCGGTATCTCCTAAAAAGCAAGGAGAGAAAAAAGAGCGTAAGACCCTGGTTTTCGGGAATAATGAAGCGAGTCTAGATTATAAATTAGCAAAATGTTGCAATCCCATTTCTGGCGATGATGTTTTTGGATTTACCACAACCCATGAAGGAATTAAGGTACATCGAAAAACCTGCCCTAATTCAATTTATCTTCAAGGGAACATGGCTCAACGCGTGCTTAATGCCAAATGGATAAATACAGAAAAATCTGAATTCTCCTCGGTATTGGTAATCCGAGGAATTGATACCGTTGGCTTGGTGAATGAGGTTACCCAAATTTTATCCAATGATTTAAATGTGAATATTCGAAGTATGAACATTGCTGGTGATGAAGGGATTTTTGAAGGATTAATCACCGTTGTAGTTTATGATAAGTTGCATTTAAGCAAGGTTATAGAGGAATTAAAACAAATTGAAGGAGTAACTTCCGTCGAAAGAAGATTTGCTGAATGATAATTACTAAATTTGCCCCTTGAAATTCAACAATGACCGATCAAGAATTTGAAACTGTAAAACAAGTATTTACAGATTTTTTAGAGAAAAATGGCCAACGCAAAACTCCCGAACGCTATGCGATTTTAAGGGAAATTTACGACCACGACGAACATTTCGATATCGAGTCACTTTACATCCTTATGAAGAATAAAAATTATAGGGTTAGTAGAGCAACACTTTATAATACCATTGAACTATTATTGGATTCCAAATTGGTTCGTAAACATCAGTTCGGACAAAACCAATCTTATTACGAAAAGTCATTTTACAATAAGCAGCACGACCATATAATTATTACTGATACTGGGGAGGTGCTGGAATTTTGTGACCCTAGAATTCAGTTAATAAAAGATACTGTTGCCGATATATTCGGTATCAAAATAAATTCTCATTCGCTTTATCTTTACGGAACAAGAAATGAGGATTCAGAAACAAAAGAATCAAATCAATAAACTTAATAAAACTGCTATTTAATGGCTGTAGATGTACTGTTGGGACTCCAGTGGGGAGACGAAGGAAAAGGAAAAATTGTTGATGTATTAACCAAAGGATATGATATTATCGCACGTTTCCAAGGTGGGCCAAATGCTGGTCATACTCTGGAATTTGATAATATTAAACATGTTCTTCACACCATACCTTCTGGTATTTTCCACAAAGGAAGCATCAACCTTATTGGTAATGGTGTTGTGATTGATCCTATTATATTTAAAAAGGAAATTGACAAACTTGTTGAATTTGGAGTAGATATTAACAGTACGCTTTATATTTCCAGAAAAGCCCATTTAATTTTACCATCCCACAGGGTTTTAGACGCCGCTTCTGAAGCAGCAAAGGGTAAAAATAAAATTGGTTCCACTTTAAAAGGAATTGGACCAACTTATATGGATAAAACCGGAAGAAACGGTTTACGTGTAGGGGATATTGAATTAAGTGATTTTAAAGATCGCTATGCCAATTTAGTAGGTAAACACGAACAAATATTAAGTCACTATGATTTTGAATATGACTTAAAATCCATGGAGCAAGAATGGATGGATGCCATTGAATATATGAGGACCTTAAACCTTATTGATTCTGAGCATTATATCAATTCTGCCATAAAAAATAAAAAAACAGTATTAGCCGAAGGAGCTCAAGGTTCTTTATTAGATATCGATTTTGGTTCTTACCCATTTGTGACTTCAAGTACTACAACTTGTGCAGGAAGTTGCACAGGATTGGGAATTGCACCTAATAGAATTGAAAAGGTTTTTGGAATTTTTAAAGCCTATTGCACCAGAGTTGGAAGTGGCCCCTTCCCTACCGAATTATTCGACGAGACTGGAGATGAGTTAAGAGCTCAAGGTCATGAGTTTGGAGCTACTACAGGAAGACCAAGACGCTGCGGATGGTTAGATTTACCCGCTCTTCAATACGCAATTGACGTAAATGGTGTTACCAATTTAATAATGATGAAATCCGATGTACTAAGTGGTTTTGACACTATTAAGGTTTGTACAGGATATATGCATAATGGCACTGAAATTGACTACCTCCCTTACAATATTGAAGATGGACAGGTAGAACCAATTTATGAAGAATTGCCCGGTTGGAAGGAAGACATTACCGAAATTGAAAATTATGAGGACATTCCTCAAACGCTCAAAAATTACGTTAGTTATTTGCAAGAAAAATTGGGAGTTCCTATTTCCATTATTTCGGTTGGGCCCAATAGAAATCAAACAATTACCATTGAAAAAATTTCCGCCTCTGTATAAATTTATTTTGCTAATTTTTTTGAGCTTCTGCTTTTCAATAAGCAGCTTTGCACAGGAAAAGAAGGGAAAACAAATTCAGATTAAAAAGGCTAAATTTTTAAAGTACGACACCAAAATTGGCGACATAAACCGACTAATTGGGGACGTTGTATTTGAGCATGAAGGTGCATTAATGTATTGTGATAGTGCTTGGCTCTACGATAAGGAAAATAAAATCAGAGCTTTTAAAAACATTAGGATAAACCAGGGGGATACCTTATTTCTTTGGGGGGATCATTTAGATTATTCTGGAAATACAAAGCTTGCAAAGGTTACAGGTAAAGTTGTGAAATTGAAAGATCCTAAAATGGAACTTACAACCACAATTCTCAATTTAGATAGGGCAAAAAATATCGCTTATTATACTACTGGAGGTACCATTGTAAATGATGAAAACACCCTCACCAGTAAAAAAGGATTTTACAATACCAGCCTCAAAACTTTTCATTTTAAAGATAGTGTAGTTCTAGTAAATCCGGACTACACAATGAATTCCGACACCCTCAATTACAATACGAAAACAAGGATTTGTTATTTTCAAGGGCCTACAACTATAGTTAGTGATAGTAGCTCTATTTATTGCGAAAATGGTTTGTATAATACCGTTTTGGATATTGCTCAATTTGAAGAAAACGCTGTCCTTCACAGTAAAAACAAGCTCCTTAAAGGCGACAGTTTATATTATGAAGCCAAGAATGATTTGGGCGAAGTTTTTGGGAATATTTTCATTCACGACACCGTAGATGATTATGTTATCACAGGAAATTACGCTTGGTATAATGGTAAAAAGGATAGTGCTTTTGTAACCTTGGATCCCATTTATAGCATTTTACAAGATGGTGATACCTTACATATTCATGGAGATACACTCCAATCCAATAAAACAAAAGATAAGTTTGGAGAATACCGAATCGTTCGCGCCTACCGTGGGGTAAAATTCTACAAAACAGAATTACAAGGGAAATGTGATTCATTAGCCTACTCCAGCAGAGATTCTACACTTAGAATGTATAGATCTCCAGTTTTATGGAATGATAGCACCCAAATTGTTGGTGATACCATTTTCCTTACCATGTTCAAGAATAAGCTTGATAGCCTCAAAGTTTACAGCAATAGTTTTATGATTAGTTTGGTAGATCCTGTTAAATTCAACCAGATAAAAGGAAAGGTGATTTTTGGAAAGTTTGGCAACAATAAGCTAAAACGTGTTTTTGTAAATGGGAACGGACAGACCATTTATTACCCCAAGGATGATAAAAATGAGTTTATAGGAATGAACAAAAGTGTTTCTAGCTATATCGCCATTCGGCTAAATAATGGACAGGTTAAAGGAATTAGTTTCCTGAAAAAACCAGAGGTAAAACTATTATCACTCAACAAAGTAAGCGCAGAAGACTCAAAACTCGATGGCTTCAAATCCTATTTTGAAATCCGACCAAAATCCAAAGCAGATTTATTGAAATGAAATTAGCTATTCTCTTATGTATTCCATTTTTTCTTGGCAATTCTGCTTGGACAATAAAGGAATATGAGAATTATACCTATGAATCATTTTATGAAAGAGAGGATGTAAATCAAAAGATTGATAATAATAATTTTGATGCAGCTCTTTTGGAAGCGGCACTTTTTTACGCGACTAATGAAATAAGGCTTGCTAAGAAAAAACCAATTTTCTCCTTCCATAAAGTTCTTTTAAAGTCTTCGCAAATCCATTCAGCCGAAATGGAGAAACGCAATTTTTTCGATCATAACAATAGAAAAAACCGAAGATTAAAAAAACTTAGTCAGAGGATAGCCAAAGCAGGTGGCGGCTTTTCGTCCTTTGGGGAAAATCTAGCTATGGTGAATATTTACAATCTTGGAAAAAAGGGTACGTATTTTGTAAACAAGGAAGGTGAAATTGTAAACCAAAAAGGTAGCCCCTTGCAAATCAAAACTTACAAAGAACTTGCGGTATATGTTGTGGATAAATGGATGCACAGCAAAGGACACAGAGAGAATATTTTACGAGATTATTCCTTTATGGGATGTGGCGTTTCGAAACTCATTTCTGGAAAAGATGGAATCCCAGAAGTCCTTATTACGCAAAACTTTGGAAAAAAGTAAAACCTATGACCAAACCTTTATTCCTAGTTTTTTTCTTATTCCTTAACCTAAGCCAAGCCCAAGATTTAGGTTTTCAAAAAATAAAAACATTTGAAGAATACCTGGCCATCCTAGAAAATTCTCAAAGAAATGACAAAATGGTGCTCATTTCTTTAGTCGACAATAATTTGGAAGCCGGAAAAATGACTAGCCAACTTAATAATTCCGACAGCCTTCTTAGTAATTTAAAGCATTTTAATAAAATTGAGTTTGATGTAAAAAGTGCTATTGGCGCACAATGGATTCAGACTTTTCCTGTAGACTCCCTTCCAACCTATTTTTTTCTTACAAAAGATGAAATTTTACTGTATGAAATTCAAGGCTTTTCAAATCCAAAAAAAATAAAATCCATTGCTCTGGAAGCGCGTACTAAAAAGATCCTCTATTCTACCCTAAATGCCAAATACGCCAAAGGAAGTTTAAGTCTTAACGAATGGTTGGAATTAATCCGAATTCATAGATTAAACTTCAACTTTAGCCAAAGTATGCGACTTTGTATTGAGTTTTTAAACGACCTTGAAAACAAAGAGCTACTATCTCCTAAAGTTGCTCCTATTCTGCAAACATTTGGAATTAGTCTAGAAACCAAATTTCCCAAATTCATTCTCGAAAACAATCAAAAACTCGCTACCAACCAAAAATTTGATTACCAAAAATGGTTTGACCACGCTTATAGTTATAATCTAGATCGGGCTATTTTTAATTCGGATAGTATTTATTTGGAAAAAGTAATCAATCCACTCATTTCAAAATCCAAGGATGAGGATAAAATTTCCCTTATCTATTCTACAAGGCAATTGTACATTGAAAAAACCGGTCAGGTGGAACTTAGCTACCGTGCAGTTTTGGACTGGACAGAAGATATGAATGATAGTGTGGTGAGATCAAGGTATTTGTTTGATGAAGCTTTTAAATTAGCCGATTTGAACGCGGATAGCACAACCTATAAAACTGCACAAAGACTTGCCAAAAGCGCATCAAGTTTTCATGAAGATTTTCGTTATCTAATGTTGGAATCCTATTGTGAATACAAGCTCAAATCTTTTACGAATGCAAAATTGTTAGCCACAAAAGCAAAAGGAATTAGTCAAAGTAGAAAGGATGAAGAAAAAGCTGATAGTCTTTTGCGTATGATCGAAATTAAGCTTCGTTCTTAATTATGATTTCCTAGATTCTTTAAATCCGGGTAAACTTAATTTGTATTTTACAGCAAGCAATCTTGTGCTAATAACAAAGGAAACAGAAACAACAATATTTAAGTTTCGGTCCACTTCTAAAAAATTAAGTAAAACAAAAAGCAAACCTCCAGCCAAACATGCACTGGCATAGATTTCCTTCCTGAAAATTGTTGGTGTTTTTTGAATTATAGTGTCTCTAAGCACACCACCCATTACTGCCGAAAACATTCCCATAAGAATTGCAATCTCTGGCCGCACTCCAAATAATAAGGCTTTTTCGGTACCAAGAATTGCAAATAGGCCAATTCCCAA
Source organism: uncultured Cryomorphaceae bacterium (assembly GCA_937129395.1). Classification (GTDB taxonomy): domain Bacteria; phylum Bacteroidota; class Bacteroidia; order Flavobacteriales; family Schleiferiaceae; genus CAKZNE01. Next base: position 16,564 of record CAKZNE010000248.1, read on the forward strand.
TGAGTCGAACAGTAAAAAAGTTTTACGCAGCTTGGAAAGAAAGTTTGTAAAAACGAAAGCCAGGACTATTCCAAAGAAAATAGTGTAAACAATGTAAATGTCTGAAATCCAAGAAAGAGGATAACTATCTAAAAGTACATCCCTTAAGGTTCCACCTCCAATGGCAGTGATAAATCCAGTAAAACCCGCTCCAATCCAATCCCTATTTTCATCCTTTACTGCTAAGGACCCTGAAATTGCGAAAACAAGGGTGCCTAATAATTCTAAATAGTACTGGAAGGAAAAATGATCCATTACTTCGTTTTTACTTTTTGCCAATCCTTGATTTGCCAATGGGCATTCCCTGTACTCAATAAATTTCCCTCCTCATCCTTAATTTCAACCTCACAAATAACATTACAAATTCCCTCCTTTTCAATAGGTTCCATTATCTCGGAATTCCACCACTTTTCATCAAAAGAAAAAACGGCCAAAGCAGATGATTTTCCTTGATAATGATATTCCATATCCAGTTTTCTCAATATGAGTCTATACTTTTTAGGGTCTAGGTTGGAGATCAATAAGAAACCAGAACTTACCTCAGCCAAAGTTGCCATCGCGCAGGCATGCAAGCCTTTTAGGTGATTCAAATTCCTTTTTATATAGGGCAGCCTAACCGACAGAGAATTATCCTTAACCTCCTCAATTTTAAAACGATGGGGATAATTAAAAGGAACCATTCTATTCAAACCAATGCTCACCAGTCTTCTGTAAAACTTGGAGCTTTGGGCTTTCTTCATATATTTTATTAGTTCCATACTTCTTCAATAGTTTATTATCCCTATGCAAATATAAGCTTGAGAAGGGATCCAAATAAAACCTTGAAATATCTTTTAAAATTTGGATTTTATCAATAAATTTTGATCTTCGCCCCATTCTATTTTATTTCGATGAGTTTCTTTTATGTCCTTTTTTTCTAAAAATGGCTGCCGCTTCACTCAGGTATTCTAGCACCGTAAAATCCACTAATCGAGCATGAGACAAATCTAATGCAAGGCTTTTAGGAGTATTCAACGATTCTATTTTATTTTTTAAAGCTAAAATTGTCGTAAAATTAGCAATCCCATTCATTCTCATTTTGAAATGCCCTTCTTCCTCTTCTTCTGTTTTGATATCTGGACGGCGAATGTATTTCCAATAAACTGAAAAAGGTACGCCCATTGCCAACCAATGCGTGACAAATGCAACACCAATTCCTATAAAAATACCTGTTAATAAATCGGTAAAAAGCGTTCCAAAAAGCGTCGCCATAAAGAAAAGTAATTGTTCCCAACCACTTCCGAAGGCTTCTCTCCAGATTTCAGGTTGTACCAATTTGTACCCCGTATAGACCAGAATAGCTGCTAATGCCGCCAAAGGTACTTTCTGTATAACTGGTACAAACAATATCACTATTGCCAATAAAATAACACCATGATAAAAATTTGACCACTTCGTTTTTCCACCATTATTGATATTAACAGAACTCCTTGCAATTACCGTAATCATTGGCAAACCTCCAATACAAGCAGATAAAAGCGTTCCTATTCCATTACCAATCAAGTCTTTATCCAAATTCGTGTTCCTTTTATACGGGTCCATCTTGTCTACCGCCTTACCTATGGCAAGTATTTCAATCGAAGAAATCAAGGTCAAAGAAATAACCGCTAACCAAAAAGGGAACGTTCCTATTTTAGCAAAATCGGGATACATCAGACCATCCATTAAATTATCAGGAATATTAATTAATAGCTTTTGAGGATTGATTTCGTGACTAAAACCCAAAAATGAATAAGTGCTCGCAGTTGGAAAACCAAGCAAAAACACCAATGGAACTCCAAATACTAATACCCAAACTGCCGCAGGAATAAAATGGATTAGTTTATTTTCAATCTTCGGATAGATAACCAAAATCGCTAAACTCAATAGTCCGATAAATGCCACATAAGGATTGGCAGTTAGCAGATTTTGAGGTACTTCTAATAGCGTTTCAAACGAATTAGAAGCCGTAGAAACATTTGTGCTTCCCAGCATGACGCGAATTTGTTTACTTAAAATAATCACACCTATCGCCGCCAAAATACCATGAATGACATAAGAAGGTACCATATTACCTACTTTCCCCATCTTAAAAGCCCCCAAAATAACTTGAATAACTCCAGATACTATAAAAACCGCCAACATGGCATTGTAATCACCTCCTAATAATTCAATTGA
>CAKZNE010000249.1 GCA_937129395.1 uncultured Cryomorphaceae bacterium
GTAAGGAAAATCCAAACTTGGCCATTGTGCCTGTAAATAAAGGAACAACTGCCACTCGAACCATATTAAAGGGTGGAAATGATCCGATGGATCCAATAAAACTGATTGTATATTATACTAAACCATAATTAAACTATGTGCGGAATTGTAGGGTATTTAGGGGAACGGAATGCTGTTCCAGTAATCATCAACGGATTAAAAAGATTAGAATATAGAGGGTACGATAGTGCCGGAATTTCAACCATTGACGAAAATGGTCTTCAATTGGTGAAGTGCAAAGGAAAAGTATCGGACCTCGAAGCCAAAATGAATGGAGGTTTAAGTCATTCTGGTATTGGAATTGGCCATACAAGATGGGCCACTCATGGTGAACCAAATGATGAAAATGCGCATCCACATTTATCGAATTCTGGTGATTTAGTCTTAATTCATAACGGAATTATCGAAAACTATTCTTCTGTAAAGGAGGCTTTAACTTCGAGGGGTTTCACTTTCCAAAGTGATACGGATACTGAGGTATTGGTAAACTTAATTGAAGATATTCGATTGGCCGAAGATATTAGTTTGGAAAAAGCCGTAAGAATAGCATTAAATCAAGTGGTTGGTGCTTATGCTATTGCTGTTTTTGATAAGAATGATGCTGATGAAATTATCGTTGCGAAAAAAGGTAGTCCCTTAGTTGTAGGGGTAGGCGATAACGAATTTTTTATTGCGAGTGATGCTACTCCCTTTTTAGAGTATACCAAAAAAGCGGTCTATTTAGAAGACGACGAAATGGGAACTATTCGTAAAGGAAAAGAATTTAAGGTGCGTTCCATTAAAAGTAACAAGCCTGTTATTCCATATATCCATCAGTTAAAAATTGATCTTGAGTCTATTGAAAAAGGAGGCTATGATCATTTTATGTTGAAAGAGATTTATGAGCAATCCAAATCAATTCAAGATACCTTAAGAGGTAGATTAATTGCTGATAAAGGCCTAATTAGAATGAGTGGTGTTTACGATTACCACGATAAATTCTTAAATGCCGAAAGAATAATTATTATCGGTTGTGGTACTTCTTGGCATGCTGGATTGGTGGCCGAATATATTTTTGAAGATTTAGCAAGAATCCCTGTTGAGGTTGAGTATGCATCTGAATTCCGTTACAGAAATCCTGTTATTGGAGAAAAGGATGTTGTAATTGCAATAAGCCAATCTGGTGAAACTGCGGATACTTTGGCAGCTATAAAATTAGCGAAGGAAAGGGGTGCAACTATTTTTGGTATTTGTAATGTAGTAGGTTCTTCCATTGCTAGAGAAACCCATGCTGGTGCCTATACACATGCTGGTCCCGAAATTGGTGTGGCATCAACAAAAGCTTTCACAGCACAGGTTACTTTATTAAGTCTTATTGCAATGGATATTGCTAATAATAAAGGATTATTAAGTAGAACAAGGTTTCGTCAATTGTTGAGCGAATTGGAGGCAATTCCTAAGAAAATTGAAAAAATGTTGGAGAGTGATACTCAAACAAAATATATTTCAAGTCTTTTCAAGGATGCTCAAAATTTTCTTTATTTAGGAAGAGGTTATAATTTTCCAGTAGCTTTAGAAGGCGCTCTGAAATTAAAAGAGATCAGTTATATTCATGCAGAGGGTTATCCTGCAGCAGAAATGAAGCATGGTCCTATCGCATTAATTGATGAGAATATGCCGGTTGTTGTTATAGCTCCAAAAAGTGGACAATACGAGAAGATTGTAAGCAATATCCAAGAAGTTAAAGCTAGAAAAGGTAAAGTAATTGCTATTGTAAATAATGGGGATTCGGAAATTGCAAAAATGGCCGACCATGTAATTGAAGTAGAAGATACTTTAGAATTATTTACCCCCTTAATCACAACAATTCCATTACAGTTGCTTTCTTACCATATCGCAGTAATGAGAGGTTGTAATGTGGATCAGCCAAGAAATTTGGCTAAATCTGTTACTGTAGAGTAAGAGATTGGAAAATTACACTAAATAAAAAGCTCCAATTTTGGGGCTTTTTTTATTTCCCATTGAATTGGGTCATGGTTAATTGAGGTCCGGCTAGCACAAAGCTTTTGATAGCCTCTGCTGCGGTTTCCATTCTCGAATCAAGGGTTTCCAATTCTTGGGAACTCCATTCTCCCAGAACATAGTTTACCTGTTTTCCTTTGGAAAATTCATTGCCAATGCCAAATCGCAATCTCGAATAATTTTGAGAGCCAAGAACCTGGTTTATGTCTTTTAAACCATTGTGCCCGCCATCACTGCCTTTGGTTTTTAAACGAATGCTTCCAAAAGGAAGAGCAAGTTCATCCACTAAAACCAAAAGATTAGATATTGGGATTTTTTCTTGTTTCAACCAATAATTCACCGCTTTTCCGCTGAGGTTCATATAGGTTGTTGGTTTTATCAAGATTAGTTTCCTGCCCTTAATTGAAAGTTCTGCTTTGGAAGCATAGCGATCTGGGCTAAAACTAATATTGGAC
>CAKZNE010000250.1 GCA_937129395.1 uncultured Cryomorphaceae bacterium
CGGACGTGCTTTACGTATGGCTTTACAAACACGTGAACAACATATTAAGCGTGAAAAAGCAACATCTAACATTTGTACTGCACAAGTTTTATTAGCTGTTATGGCTGGTATGTATGCAGTATTCCATGGTAAAGAAGGCTTACAATACATCGCAAATAAAGTACACCAGTCTGCTGCTACTTTAGCAAATGCTTTAACTGACTTAGGTATTGAACAAACGAACAGTTCATTCTTTGACACAATTACTGTAAAAGTACCCGCAGACAAAATTAGACCGATTGCTGAAGCTGCGCAAATCAACTTCAACTATATTGATGCAGACACGCTTTCTATTTCTTTAAATGAGACTGTAAGTATTACTGACATTAATGCTATTCTTACAGTTTTCACTACAGCTTTAAACCTTAATACGACAACTGTAACGAAACTTACTAATATTGACTGTATTAAATCAACTTTATTAAGAGACACATCATTTTTAGACAATGATGTATTTAACACGTACCATTCAGAAACTGAAATGATGCGTTATATCAAAAAATTAGAGCGTAAAGATTTATCTTTAAATCACTCTATGATTTCTTTAGGGTCTTGTACAATGAAGCTAAATGCTGCTTCAGAAATGCTTCCGCTAAACGAAAGCTATTTTAGTGGTCTTCATCCATTCATCCCAACAAATCAAGCATCAGGTTATCAAGAAATGTTTAAAAATCTTGAAGGCGCACTATGCGAAATAACAGGTTTTGATGCTATGAGTTTGCAACCAAACTCAGGAGCGCAAGGAGAATATGCTGGTCTTATGGTTATTCGTGCATTTCATATGCACAACAATGAATCAAACAGAAATATCGCCTTGATCCCTTCTTCTGCACATGGAACAAACCCTGCTTCTGCTGTAATGGCAGGAATGAAAGTTGTGGTTACTAAATGTGATGAAAAAGGAAATATTGATGTTGAAGATTTAAGAGTAAACGTAGAAAAGCACAGCGAAAATCTGGCTGGAGTAATGATTACTTATCCATCTACTCACGGAGTGTATGAGGCTTCAATTATTGAAATCACGGATTTGATTCACGAACATGGAGGTCAGGTTTACATGGACGGAGCCAATATGAATGCGCAAGTAGGATTGACTTCTCCTGGGAATATTGGAGCAGATGTATGTCACTTGAATTTACACAAGACTTTTGCAATTCCTCATGGTGGTGGAGGTCCAGGAGTTGGACCAATTGGTGTGGCTAAGCAATTAACTCCTTTCTTACCAGGAAATCCATTAGTAAGAACAGGAGGAGAGCATGCAATTACATCTATTTCAGGAGCACCTTTTGGAAGTGCTTTGATTTTATTGATTTCTTATGGATACATTAAAATGTTGGGCGAAGAAGGAATAAGAAAATCTACTGAGCATGCAATTTTGAATGCAAATTACATCAAAGCAAGACTGAGAAATGACTACGGTATTTTATATCAAGGAGAAAACAACACCGTTGCCCACGAAATGATTTTAGACTGTAGAGGTTTTAAAACTGAAACAGGAATCGAGGTAGCAGATATTGCGAAAAGATTAATTGATTATGGATTCCATGCGCCCACGGTTTCATTCCCTGTGGCAAGCACCTTAATGGTAGAGCCAACAGAAAGTGAATCGAAAGCCGAATTGGATAGATTCTGTGATGCTATGATTGCAATCCGAAATGAAATAAGGGAAGTTGAAGAAGGAGTTTACGACAAGGAAAATAATCTATTGAAAAATGCTCCACATATTTTGGCAGACGTAATGGAAGATAAATGGCCATTTGCTTATCCAAAGAAACAAGCGATTATGCCATTGCCTTATTTGAATGAGTTTAAATTCTGGGCACATGTTTCACGAGTAGATCAAGGGTATGGGGATAGAAATTTAATTTGTTCTTGCCCTGGGATTGAGAATTATGAAATGGAGGAGGCTTAATTGAGTGATTAGTTATTGGTAAAAAGTAATTAGTTTATAAAACCCTTTGAACTGTATGTTTGGAGGGTTTTTTGATTATATTTAAGAATGAAAAAAATATCTCTAATTGTATTTATATTCTCTATTACTTATTGTCTAATCTCTACTTATTTTGGTTATAAAATAATAAACAATGTGTTTTTAGAATGTTCTGATTGGTTTATAGAGATTTTTATGCTTGGATTTTTCCTTGGAGGAACTATGAGTTATTTTTTTGGAATGATAGGTTTCATAATCGGACAAATCATCACTTTTTTCTTGTTGTTTTATATTTTAAAGACCATTTTTAATTGGATAGCTTTCGAACTGCAAAAGAAGAAAAGCTAATTTTCCGTATATTTGATTTTCTTATATAAAGTCTACAATGCCAACAAAACCAATAACAGTCCAAGAATACCTAAATGCAATTCCTGAGGAAAGACAAGTTCCTTTTGATAAATTGCGCAACACTGTTTTAGAAAACATTCCTGAAGGATTCGAGGAAGGAATAGGCTATGGAATGCCTGCTTATTTTGTACCTCATTCTATTTTTCCAAATGGATATCACTGTGATCCTAAATTGCCTTTGCCCTTTGTAAGTATCGCCAACCAAAAGAATTTTATTGCACTTTACCACATGGGAGTATATGCGGATAAAGAAATCTACGATTGGTTTGTTGAGGAATATGGGAAACATTGTAAATACAAATTGGATATGGGGAAAAGCTGTGTGCGTTTCAAAAAAATGGAAGATATTCCTTATGATTTGATTGCTGAACTAATGCGTAAATTTACTCCTCAACAATGGATTGATTTGTATCAAAAGAGCTTTACAAAACAATAATTACAATTTGTATTAGTTATCCATCTATGAAAGTTTTCATCTCTTATTTTAGCCTTACCTTATGTTTAATCTTCCTGTTGGAAGGTTGCAAAAAAGATGATGCAAGAGCCTTCTATCCTCCAGTTGACACTTATATTAATATTACTTTGGTACAATACAATAGCTTGGCAGCACCAGGAGGCTGGGCTTATGTAAATGGCGGACTCAAAGGAATCATTGTATACCGAAGAGGTACAGATGAGTTTATAGCTTTTGATAGAAATTGTACCCACAATGAGGACAACTCATGCGGAAAAGCATCTGTATCATCAGATAACATTACTATTGAATGCAGTTGTGATGGAAGTACTTACAATATTTTTGATGGATCTGTAACAAATGGTCCAGCAACTTTTCCATTAAAAGGATATAATACTTCTTTTAATTCTGGAAACAACACGTTAAGAATTTATCATTAATCTACGCTTTTTAAGTATCTATTTTGAGAACTAAAAAGGAAAAAGAAAGATAAAAAAGCAAAGAAAAACACCCCGTCTTGAGTCTCTAAAGTATCTTCAGAAAAGAAGGAAAGTAATGAGATGCATAAGCAAATTAAATAAAAATAGTTTCTTTGCCTGAAAGCGAAACCAACTGGATAGACTATAAAGAACAAGAAAAAGACCAATCCAAAAATTCCTAAAGCAATTGTAACAGAGAGGTATTGATTGTGCGACCTCAATTGGTATTTCTCTTTTAATCCATTATCAATTAAAGCATATTTCTCTTTAAAAACATCCGCTAAATCACCTGTTCCGTAACCAAAAATTGGCTTTTTTTGAATAATTTCATTACTAATTCTCCAATATTCCAAACGCTGAGCAAGTGAGTTCCCATTCGCATTTACTCCTTTAAGATGCCCGTCAATTTCAAACATCAATAAGTGCAAACGAGCCAACATATTTGTACTGGTATGTAAATAATTAGGAATTCCATTTTCAATATTCTCAATGTCATTTTCAGTTAAAGCCTCTACCCCTTCTTTGTCTTTTCTCAATCCTTTAGAAGTCAAGTAACGTATCAAAATAAACTTACATCCTTTTATTGTTTCATTGCCATTAAAGGGAACTTTAGAACGTTTTTGCCAAGCAACCTCCAACTCCTCCAAATTCACATAATCCTGCGCATAATTTCCATTGTCAAAAAACTGATAAGGATAATCTTGAATATAAGGATTGCCCGATTTTGTTACCAAATCCATCTTTGAAGTATCAATTTTAACGGAATTATAGGTAGAATATAAATTTATAAAAACAAATACCCCTCCAATTACAATTGGCATAAGCATAACAAAACCATACCAACTCTTTTTCTTAAAAAGATAATATAAAGAAGCTAAAAACAAGGTGATAAGACCTATAACTAAACCTGTTGCAGATTCCATGAAGGAAAGAAAATACAATAAAAACAACCCCGAGATTAACCCAAATGCTTTTTGATAAATAATCTGATTAAAAAGTTTTGGAATCAAAAACAAAGACAGAACTATCATTAAAGAAAGTCTAATGTGAGATATAAACTGAGAAATATCTCTCAATTCAGTTATTTGCTTTTTTGCAGGAACAAGGTCTTTATACACTAAAAATCCGTAGAGAGAACTCGCTATTACCGCTAAAACAAAAAACTTAACTATTAAAAAATAATGATTTTTTTTTAAGCGATGGGTTGAACTAAAAACTATAGGAAATGCTAATAAAGGGAGTTTAATTCTTAAATCTTTAATGCCATACTCAAAATTTTGTGTGTGTATTAAACCTAACACAAAAATAAAAAACACTCCTGTTGAAACTACAGCAATCTTATTGTTAAAAAAAACATTGAATTTCTCTCTCACATTTCCCTCCAAGAACCAATTTGCGATTAAAGCAATTGTCCCTAAGCTCATCAAAAATTTAGAAAAAGGCATTCCAATAACAATCAAACTCAAGCAAAATACATGAGTCCAATACCCTGTTATAAAGGACACAAACTTCTTAATTTTATTCATCAATAAAACCTATTTTTGATTGGAAAGGATTGTTTTATATTCCTTGAGATTAGTTAACATTTCAATAGATTTCAAAACATAATCATCACTTTTTAAGTCATGTGCTTTTTGCCCGTTTTGAAAATAATACCTTCCCACAATTTCATTCTCAAGTAACTCCTTTATTTCAGCTTTAAAATTCTCCTCCTCGTTAAATAGGATTTTTAATTCAATAGGCAGAAAATAAACTCTTTTTAAATAGTGAGTGTCCATTTTAGATTTCAACCTCACCCAATCCTTCTCGGTTGTAAGTATCTGGCGGTTTGGGTTTTCATCTAAATATTTTGTTAGTCCGTCCATTTCAGATTGTGTAAAATTATGGTGATCTGGAAATTTTCGATGCTCCGATATCTTAAATTTTTGATTTAGATGTTGGATAAATGGTTTGGGGTTGGCAATTCCTGTTAGGGCCAAAATACGTAGCTCCGCAAAATCTTGCGGAGCCACGGGATTTTGCATAGCCACAGAATTTTGCGGAGATCCGTATTTTATGGTGGAAAAATAGATTTTTTTGCCTGGGATTTTGTTTTTAATAATTTGGGCTTCCTGTTCTTTTAAATTATCGGGACATTTTGTGATCACAACTAAATCGGCCCTAGAAATCCCCTTTCGGGATTCTCTTAAATTCCCTGCGGGTAAGATAAAATCTGAATAAAAAGGATCTTGAAATGTACTTAGTAATATATGATAAGAAGCCTTTACGTGTCTATGTTGGAAAGCGTCATCCAAAACAATAAAATCCGCGGAATTCATTTTTAGAATGGCCTGTATTCCGAGCTCTCTTTTCTCGGCAAGGGCCATTTTTATTCCAGGAAACTTATTGAAAATTTGAAAGGGTTCATCTCCAATTTCATTGACGGTGGAATCTGGATTGGCAATTACTAAACCTTTGGTTTTTCGGCCATAGCCCCTACTTACCATAGCACCCTTTCCCGGGTTTATATTATTCAATACAAATTCGGTCATAGGAGTTTTTCCTGTTCCGCCGGTGCTTAAATTCCCAATACAAATAATGGGTAAGGGATAGGATTTCGAATTCATCCAACCTAGATCAAAGAATAAATTTCGCAGAGCGGTTATCCATCCATAGGGAAGGGAAAAGGGCCATAAAATTATTCTCCAATTCATATCCTAAAAAAAGTGGTGATTACTTTTTCAATACAGCGGGAAGATAGGTTTTAATATCCTCCAATTTTTCTGGATGAAACCATTTGATTTCGCTGTCTTTTTTAAACCAGGTTAATTGTCTCTTGGCATAATGCCTGGAATTCTTTTTCACCTCCTCAACTGCTTGTTCTAAGTTTACTTCTTCATCAAAAAATGGAATAAATTCTCTGTAGCCTACCGTCTTAAAACTATTGTGATCCTTATAATCTAATAAACTTTTTACTTCATCTAAAAGCCCTGCATCCATCATAGAATCTACCCTTGTATTTATCCTTTGATATAGCTTTTCTCGATCCATATTCAAACCGATTTTCACAATATTAAAAGGACGCTTTACCTTTTTCTTTTTATGAAAGGAACTGAAAGGCATTTTGGTAGCTCGGATTATTTCCAATGCTCTTAAGATCCTTTGGGGGTTATGTTTATCCACCTTTTTATAATAAACAGGATCTTTCGAACCCAATTCATCAAGAAGCGACATTAGGCCTTTCTTTTTTAAATCCAATTTTAGCTTGGCTCGTATTTCAGGATCTACCTTGGGCATATCGTCAAAACCTTCACATAAAACCTTCATATACAATCCGCTGCCTCCAACTAAAACAACTTGATCTTTGGTTTTTAGAATTTGCTTTATTTTTTGAAGAGCATCAGTTTCAAAATCCCCAGAGTTATAGTCCTGAGAAAGTGAAAGTTGACCAACCAAATGATGTTTTACCTCATTAAGTTCGGTTTCGCTAGGTGGTGCGGCTCCAATTTTTAGTTCTTTAAAAAATTGCCTGCTGTCGAAGGAAATAATCTCAGTATTCAGCCATTTGGCTATTTCTATTGCTACTGAAGTCTTTCCAATTGCGGTGGACCCGCAAATAAATACTACTGTTTTCATTCTAGTTTGTCGCCACAGTTATGGCAGTATTCGGCCTCCGTTAAATGATGGGTATTACCACATTTGGGGCATGCTTTAATATTATTTGATTTATTGTTTTTGCTCATCTCAGCTGTAACAATTCCTGTAGGTACAGCTATTATAGCATAGCCCATTATCATTATTATGGAAGCGATGATTTGTCCTAATGGTGTTTCTGGACTAACATCTCCATAGCCCACGGTGGTTAAGGTTACAATGGCCCAATAAATACTAATGGGGATGCTCGTAAATCCATGCTCTGGACCTTCAACTACATACATTAAAGTACCCATAATAAAAACAACACAAATCACAACCACTAAGAAAATTGTGATTTTTATTCGACTTCCTTTTAAGGCGCTTGACAAAACTTTTGCCTCGCCTAAAAAGCGAACCATTTTAAGGACCCGAAATACACGAATTAGCCTAAAGCTACGGATAACCATAAAATATTGAGCACCTCCAAGGAAAATTCCGAGGTAGGTAGGAATTACCGATAAGAGGTCAATGAGTCCGTAAAAACTAAGGCTATATTTTATTTTGGTTTGAACAATGGCTAGCCGAACCAAATATTCTGCCGTGAAAATGATGGTAAAGAACCATTCTAAAAAATTAAATAAACCTGGATTATTGGCGGATATGGAAGGAACGCTTTCCAGCATTATAGTGAGTAAACTGCCCAAAATCGCCACCAATAAAATTAGGTCGAAGTTCTTCCCAGCTTTAGTGTCAGCTTCAAAAATGATGTCGTACCACCTTGTACGCCAAGTATTTTCTTCTAATGGTCTATTGGTCAAGCGTCTCGCTTTTTTAAGATTAGGTATCCTCCAAGTGCAAATATAAGGGTGTAGGAGAAGGTAATGATTAATTCTTTTAAAGGAATTGTTTCTGCTGTTTCAAGGCCCATGATACTGTCCATTTGGGTCATTCTTGTAAAAGGCTGATTAATTAACTCCCTAGAAGCTCTAGTTGGAAGAAAAACATCAAAATCTCCCATTAATATATATCCAATAAATGGTTCTACTAGGGAATAATACAGCAAAAGAATAATTATTGCTACGGTACTACTTCTCATTAAAAAAGTAAGGAAAACAGAAAAAACCATCAGAAAAAGAACCTCTGCAAAAAAGGCAATAAGGAATTCACCACCGGTAAACATTTCTAGAATGCCTAAATCTGGATTGTGAATTAAGGCTACAATTAAACCGGTAATTCCAATAACTAGGGTACTTAAAATACTGAAGAAAAGGACCGAAATTAGTTTTGAAATGTAAAATTGAGTTTTTGTTAATCCATCAATTAGGTTTTGTCGGTAGGTTTTAAATTTATATTCATTGGCAACAAAGAAAAGAAGGATAAAGGCCGGAATAAATTTAAAGAAGCCAGCAATATAGGTAAGGTTATGCCAAACAAAAGGCACATCGTAAAATCCCATTTCGCCAAATGTCCCCAAATCAACTATTCCACCATCTTCACTTTTTGAACTGCCTAAGGGCTCTATGTTTCCAATGCCAATGATAAGTCCAACCATACACAAAACATAAAGTCCTGTTCCGATAAGAAAAAAGCGATGTCCCTTAAATTTTAACCATTCCAGTTTTATTAATTTCATGATTTTGGTTTATTGGTTAGTTCAAGGAATTGCTCTTCAAGTGAGTTTTTTCTAAAATTTAAATGGTTGAGATAAATTGATTTTTTAGCCAATTTTTCATTCACCTCCGAGGCGGTAATTGTTTCGGATAATACGAGTGAGAGTTTTCCATTGAGCTCTTTAATAGAGGAAAAACAAGTCCAAGTATCTAATTCTGCCTTTAATTTTAAATTATCATCAGCACTAATTTCAAGAACACCTTCCCCTCCTGTCATCTCGTCCACCGTTCCAGCGAATAGTAATTTTCCAAATCTGATTACGGCTACATCGGTGCAAATTTTTTCGACTTCATCCAAGAGGTGACTAGCGATTATTACCGTAATACCTCTTTTTGCAATCCCTCGTACTAAATCTCTAATTTGTGCAATACCATTGGGATCCAAACCATTTGTGGGTTCATCCAATAATAAAACTTCAGGGTCATTTAATAGTGCGGAGGCAATAGCTAGGCGCTGTTTCATTCCCAAACTATAGGTTTTGAATTTACTATCGGCCCTTTTTAAAAGATCTACGGATTCTAAAACGGCCTCTATATCTGGGTTTTTTATTTCCTTGATTTTGGCAACAATCTCTAAATTCTTTCTTGCCGAGAGGTAGGGGTAAAAATTTGGAGTTTCTAATATGGCGCCAATTCTTTTTTTGGTTTTAAAGTTCAAAGGCTCCCCAAACCATGAATATGTTCCGGAAGTTTGAGAAATAACTCCGAGAACCATTCCCAAAGTTGTTGTTTTGCCACTGCCATTCGGACCTAAAATCCCATAAACGCTACCTTTTGGTATCTCAAGGTTTAAGGAATCTACGGCTATTATCTTTCCGAATTCTTTTCTAAGTGACTGTATTTGAAGTACTTTTTCCACTTTTGTTAATATCTTAGGTTCGTTTGCTATTTCTAAATTCACTAAATTTGAGAGATAACAGGGAACAATATACAGGATTAACCGCTAAAATTTATTGAATGGAAATGAGCCAAGGGAAGCCAATTGTAAATCAGATACCGCTAATTGAAAAGGAAAAAGTTTCTGATCTTTTTTTTCCAAAAGGAGAAGTATTAGAAAATCAAAATCTTATTCGAGAAAGGATGTTTGCTTTACACCGAGCTACGAGTCTTGGCAATATTCATCAAAGAAAAGTAACCCTAGTTTTTGAAGATAAAGAAGGCCTAAAAAGCGTGAGAACAACAATTTGGGCCATTTCCGATCGTAAAGTTATTTTAAAAGAAGGAAGAAGCATACCAGTTCCCAGAGTACATTCTGTAACTATTTCCGATTAAAACAAATCATAAGGATCTTCATCTGGATTTTCGTCACCTGAAAAATTCTCATCTTCAAATTCCTCTTCCAAATTGGTAGCTTCCATGGATTTGCTTGGAGCTTCTTTTGGACGATCTCCTACAATTTTTGTAATTCGCACTTCTTCTAATTCTGGAAGATCCGTTTGTAGTAAGTCAACATAAAAAGTCCAAAGGTTTAGTAAATCATAAACATAAATCATTTTGGAACCTTCCTCGGTCAAAAATTCTGTGAGAGGAACCTCGCTCATTACTTTGGCTTCCATTCCGGGCATTCCACCAAAATCCAGTAGACTTATTTCTTCACCTTGTTCCCAATCTTCGTTGCTCACATAAAAGGCTGCCAATTCCCCTTCGTCAAAATCAAAAGCTTTAATTATTTGATGGTGCAGCTCAATAAAATTTACTTTTTCCGAAATATCAATATCTCGGATTACATCTTCTTCGGTATCTAATATTACTCTAATTCTATACATCACTATCCTTTTCCTTTGATCTAATTGTTAAACCAATTTCTTTCCCTTTCTCAATCATAAAATCAAGGGCCTCTTTTTGAGAATTGCCAATTTCCCCCTCTAAAATGGCTTCTTTAATTGCTTCTTTTAAGATGCCTATTTCCTTTCCAGGTTTAATATTAAAGGTATGCATAATTAAATCCCCGTCAATAGGCGCTTGCCAATTTCTTAGTTTGTCCTTTTCCTCTACTTCCTTTAGTTTCAGTCGGACTTCTGCAAAATTCTTTAAAAACTTTTCTCGCTTTTTTTCATTCCTTGTGGTGATATCCGCTTCGCACAAAAGCATCAAATCCTCCATATCATCTCCAGCTTCAAAAAGCAATCTTCGAGCAGCACTGTCTGTTGCATTTTCTTCGGAAACAGCAATTGGCCTGCTGCTTAATTGAACAATTTTCTTGGTAAACTTCATGGCATCCCCCAAAGGAAATTTCATCCTTTTAAAAATTTTGGGGATCATTTTCGCTCCAATAAATTCATGGTGATGAAAGGTCCAACCAATACCTTTTATAAACTTTTTGGAAACAGGTTTTCCTATATCATGAAATAAAGCGGCATACCTTAAATAAAGATTAGATGTAGTCTTGGAAATATTATCTACTACTTGCAGGGTATGGAAAAAATTGTCCTTATGAAGCTGTCCATCAACCTCTTCAACTCCTTTTAGAGCAGTTATTTCCGGAAGAATAATTGCCATTAAGCCGCAATCTTGAAGTAATCTTAAACCAACAGATGGTTTGGGCGAAAGCATTATTTTATTCAGTTCATCTACAATTCTTTCCGAAGAAATTATTTCTATTCGATCCTTATTTTTTTCAATGGATTTAAAACTTTTTGCTTCAATTGTAAAATCCAATTGGCTGGCGAATCGAATGGCACGCAGCATCCGCAAAGGATCATCCGAAAAGGTAATATCTGGATCCAATGGAGTTTTTAGGATTCCTTTTTTAAGGTCGGAAATTCCATCAAATGGATCTATTAATTCTCCAAAGTTGGATTCGTTTAAACTAATGGCCAAAGCATTAATGGTAAAATCCCTGCGGTTTTGATCATCCTCTAAGGTGCCATCTTCCACAATGGGTTTTCTAGAATTTCTATTGTAGGATTCCTTGCGTGCCCCTACAAATTCGAGCTCCAAGTCTTTGTACACAACTTGGGCAGTTCCGAAATTTTTGAAGATAGATACTTTGGTTCGCCCCAACCGTTTAGATACATTTTTGGCCAGATCAATTCCCCTTCCTGTGGCCACAACATCAATATCCTTTGGGTCCTTTCTTTTTAAAATATTATCCCTTACAAAACCACCAATCACATAAGCATCTACTCCAATTTCTTGGGCAGCATCAGCGATGGTTTTAAAAACCTTATGTTGGATGAACTCTTTCAAAATGAGATTTTATACAGCTGCAGGAAAAACTTTTTCGGAATAAACAGCTAAAACAATCACCACGATTAATAGACTGTAAATAGTAATATGAATTTTTTTGACTCTTTTTTTAATAGCCATTAATTCTTCCTTTTCATTTTCTTCAAATACGATCCCATACATCAAAGGGAAAAGTAAAAAGGCTTCTAATCTTTCCTTTCTTTCTTTTTTATCTGAATAATCGAATTGGATAATATCGCTAGCAGAGCCTTTGGCAACTTTTCTTTGGATCCGAAGGTATTGCAACTGAAGGCCAGCCTTGTAAAGGAATATCCCCAAGATGGCTAGCATAATGATCACCACTGAAAAAACATATAAAAATTGTGTAAACATTGACTTTAGTTTCTTGGGCTGCAAAATTACTATAAATACCAGTATGATTACCATTTTAAAGGAAAATCCACCCCTAGAAAGCATTAATTTTTTTAGGCAGCAATGCTTTAGGATTGGATGGGGAAGAAAATAAAAATCCCTCCCAGGATTTGAAGGGATTTAAGATTGATAATTGGACTTGGCTTTTTAAATAGCTATTAAAATATCTACCAAAATATTATCTGGGTCATTCGAATTTTTGCTGTAAATCTCCAAATCGGCGGTGTAGGCTCTTTCTATATCTGAATTCCAAATTCGAACCCATTGTTCAATTACATTATCGGGGAATTTACCTTCTGGACTAAATTTTAAATAATTTGATTTTTTAAACCTTCTACCAATCATTTTTTTGGGAGTATGATCAAGGTTTGCAACTCGGCTGCCTATCAAAACCGTATAGGGTTGTTGATGGTCTCCCTCATAATCGGTGTAGATAGCATAGATGTTCTCATCCACTTTCCCCGGTGTGTTTTCGGCAATCTTTTTCCCTTGAAATTCATCCCATAATTCTTGAATGTCTTCTGCCGCTTGTTGGTTTTTGTTTGAGGTTTTTTTACTAATTCCAATAATATTAAAAGCCTCCATTTTGATTGATTCCATCTTGTTGAATTGATTTAGAATACAAGATTAGCTAGGAGGAATGACAGCCTATTGTCAGTAGTTATATTTTTATTTTTTAAAATGGAAATAAGCCTCTTCTGAAAGTGTTTTCATTTCCTCAAAAAGCTCCATTGGTTCAATAATTTCAATGCTATGGGTAAACATAATTAGCCAGCGGGCCATATTTTTATACGAATGGCTTAGGAAGGTCATTTCCACCCAATCTTCCAGTTCAATTTCGTGGGTAAAGCCATGCATTAACTTTTGAGATTCAACAAATCGGGTACTGTCTTTTTTGAATCGAACAACAGACTTTTTTAAATCCTTTTCAATGGCTAGGGTGCTGAGGTATTCTTTTAAAACTGGATGTTTATCCTTAAAAGGTTTGCTTCCTAATTTTAAAACCATAATTCTATCCATCCTAAAACTTCGGTAAGCTTTTCTTAATCTACAAAAAGCAATGAGGTACCAATTTTCATTGGAATAAAAAACGCCAACAGGTTCGATCTCCCTTTCGGAAATTTCACGATTATAAGCCGCTCGGTATTTTATCTCGATTATCGTTTTATCCAAAATGGATTTGAATATTTTCTGTAGACCTTGAATTTCTTCCTTTTCCGCTGCCCAAGGCTGACGAAATACCTCTATATAATCTGATAAATTATTTACCGCTTCCTTTTCGTCACTTCTTAAAACCGATTTTATTTTGATCATAGCAGAATGAAAGGAATCTGCAGTTTTGGGATCAACCATTTTTTCAAGAAGTTTTTCCGCAGTTATCATTGCGCTAGCTTCCTCTTGAGAAAACATAACTGGTGGTAAATGGTAACCGGGCATAATTGAGTATCCTACTCCAGGTTCCGAAATAATAGGTATTCCGGCCGTTTCTAGTGTGCGTATGTCTCGGTAAACAGTTCTCAAACTTATATCGAACTTTTCTGCAATATCCTGTGCCCTAATTGTTTTCTTCGATTGAAGGACAATTAAAATGCTTACTACTCGGTCAAATTTATTCATGATTTTTTTGGCTGTTGCGAAAAGAAGTCCCTTTGAAAAGGCCAAAATAGAGGATTTAATTATTTACTGATGCACGCAACCATTCAATTAATTAGTTCATCAACTAAATGAGTTAAGGTTTTTGCTTTTAAAAACTTTAATACCTAATTTCCGTAATCTTATCGCAAACATTATGAAAATCAAATCTATACTTATCCTTTTCGCACTTATTGGCGCCTCTCTTTTTGCTGTAAGTTCTTGTTCCAAAGAACCAGATTCTAGCAATGTAAATTCCAGAACTCTGGATATGGAAGCAAAATATCAATATAATTCTGTTAGTGCAGAAATGGGACATTTAGGTAGAGTGTTATTTTATGATAAAACACTGTCCCTAAATAACGGGGTGAGCTGCGGTTCTTGCCATCTTCAATCAAAAGCATTTTCCGACGCTAGTCAATTTAGTAAAGGTTTTGAAAGATTGGAAACATCGAGGAACACACCACCAATCCAAAATTTAACAGAAATGGATCAAGCTCTTTTTTGGGATGGAAGAGAAAGGTTACTTCAAAACATGGTGATGCAGCCAATTTTTAACCATGTAGAAATGG
>CAKZNE010000251.1 GCA_937129395.1 uncultured Cryomorphaceae bacterium
AAGTTCAATTTTATTCTGAGCAGGATAGTAAAAACCAATCTCTAGTTCAGGATCTAAGTGATCCAGAGAAATTGAGATTAAATTCCGTTGGCGACGATCTGCCTAATGCCACCATAAGCACCATTTTTCCTTCTGCATTTAGTGAAGGGCTTCTTCTTTACGAACTAAAAGATTCTTTAGGTTTCGATTCTGTTTTAGTCTTTTCTGTAGACACTAGTCGACAATTATACCAAGCTTCCTTCGCCTTTGTTGGTCAAAACCAAGGTCATTATCAACTCAGTCAAAGCCAGGCAAATGGGCGGGTTTTTAAATGGGTGGCTCCAATTAACGGTGTTGCTCAAGGAAGATACAGCCCCGTAAAACAATTAGTTGCACCCAACCAACTTCAAATTTTTACTTTTCAAAATGAATGGGCCATTTCGGAAAATCAAAACCTATTATTCGATTTTGCATTTAGTAAAAATGACATCAACTTATTTTCAGATATTGATAAAGGAAATGACATTGGGGCGGCGGGTAAAGCTCTCTATTCTGTAAAAGGAAAGTTAAAAAAATGGGAATGGTTTGGGGATTTAAATTTGGAGTTTAACCAAGAAAACTTCAGAACTATAGAGCGAATTAGAAGAGTAGAATTTGCTAGAGACTGGAACCTGCCATTAGAATACAATGGCGCTACACAAATGACAGGTGCCAAAATAGGAATTAAAAAAGGAGCGGCAAAAATCGCCTATGGTGTTGATTTCCTTCAGATTAATTCTTTTAAAGGCTTTAAAAATAAAGTCGCTGCCCATTTAAAAACAAAAAAACAGATCCTGGATTTTGATGGCTCCATACTTTCCACAAACGACAGTATTGGAAAATCTCAATTTCTTCGGGAACAGTTTTTATATCGTTATAATTTCAATGAAAAATTTTGGGCGGGAATAAAATCCATCGGAGAATATAATGTCCGTCGATTGGAAGCCGACAACAGTCTACAAAACACAAGTTATGCCTTTTTACAAAATGATGGGTTTGTAGGATACGGTGACACCTCCGGCAGTTTTGTTGAGCTATTTTACAGTAATAGAAGAGACGACACAGCCTCAGCAGGTTTGTATAAAAACTTTTCCCAAGCTCATACCTATGGCTTAAAGTCTACCTTTAAAACTAGGTATAATGGCAAACTTCAATTCTTTTTAAATTCTAGAAACCTAAAAATATTTTTACCAATAGAAAGGGAAATTGACAGAACCATAAGCAGCCGAATAAATTACGTTCACCGCTTTTTTAAAAATGCCATTATTAGCACCACATTCTATGAAACCGGGGCAGGCAGAGAAGCCAAAAGAAATTTCAGTTATGTAGAGGTACCGGCAGGAACAGGAACATATACCCATACCGATTACAATGGAAATGGTTTAAGGGAATTGGATGAATTTGAAATCGCTCCCAATCCTGATCAAGCAAGGTTTGTTCGGATTTTTACACCAAGCAATGAATATGTACGAACCAACCTCAACAAATTTGGACAAAACCTGAATATTAAAGCACCCTATGATTGGAAAAACGAAAAGGGACTAAGAAACAAACTCGCTTATTTTTCTGTGCTTTTAAATTACCAATTGGATCGTAAAACGCTTTTGGATGGAAATCAAAACAACTTAAACCCTTTCAAAGAAATTGAAAATGACACCTTAATTGTATCCTTAAATAACAGCTCCAGGGCAAGTCTCTTTTTTAATCGTTCCTCCTCCATTTTTGAAATTGACTATACTTATTTACTTTCCGACACACGAAATCTTTTAAGTTTTGGTGTTGAAAAAAGAGCCACAATTGAAAACTCCATTAATTTGAGATACCGATTTCTTGATCCATTATTATTCCGCAGTACGGTAAAAATTGTAGACAAATCCAATGTTTCCCAAAATTTTGGAACTCGAAACTTTGCTATCAGCGAATTGGGGAATTTGTACTCTTTAAGCTTCCAAGCAAATGATAAATTTTTAATCACCGGATCTTATCAATGGAATAATCAAAAAGGGGAATCGGAGGATCTGGCAAGTTTAAATCAACAAGATTTTGGTTTTGATATGAATTACAATTTAGCTGAAACAGTGAACCTTATTGCCGAAGCCAACTATATACTTAATACTTTTGAAGGTGAATCGAACAGTCCAGTAGCTTTTGATATGCTGGACGGATTGCAACCTGGAAAAAATGGAAAATGGAGTCTTTCTCTTCAAAGAACCATCCGTAAAAACATTTTGATAAGCCTTTCTTATAATGGCCGCATTAGCGAAAATATACTACCAATTAATACCGGTAGTCTACAGGTAAAAGCTTTTTTCTAGCCTACATTTTTACTAATTTGAGTAAATGAAACTCTCTTCACTCCATGATTTTATAGATTTATTTTACCCACAACTTTGCTTCGGATGTGGTAGGCCCCTACTGCGAAATGAAAATATAATTTGCTTCCATTGCAAATTTGGCCTGCCCTTTACCGATTTTCATAAAATACAAGAAAACAAAATCCACCAATTGTTTACTGGACGAATTCAAATAGAAAAAGCAAGTGCCTATTTACACTTTGTAAAAAATGGAATGGTACAATCTCTTCTCCATTATTTAAAATACAGAAACAAAGATCAAATCGGAATTTATTTAGGGAAAATGGCAGGAAAAGATTTGGCAAAAGACAATTTCTTTGAAGGACTAAACCATATCATTCCCATACCACTTCATCCAAAAAAACTAAAACTCCGCAAATACAACCAAGCGGAAAAAATCGCATTTGGTTTGGCAGAAACCAGCGGAGTACAAATGGAAACCCAATTGCTGTTGCGTTCAAAATTTAATGAAACTCAAACTCGAAAATCAAGATTTAATCGTTGGTTAAATGTGGAGGCAATTTTTACAATTGACCCTGAAATCAGAGGGGAATTTAAGGGGAAACATCTTTTATTGGTAGACGATGTTGTTACAACAGGATCAACTCTTGAGGCGGCAGCAATTCTGCTTGAAAAAGAATTGCAATGCAAAATTTCGATATTTACCATCGCTATTGCTTGAGGTGATTTAATACTCATTTACAGAAAACCATTGGGGAATAGCCCTAAAACTAAAATACCCTTAAATTTGCTGTCCAATTAAGGGCCTTAAAATTGTATTGGGCTTTGCCAAATTGCCCTTTTTAAAATTTTATGATACAAAAATCTTCCTTTTTTCATTTTCTTTTGATGGTTTTGGCCATCACTTTTTTTGAGCTCAGCTTAAAGTCCTGTGCCAGCCAATCCAGCCCAAATGGCGGACCTCGAGATACAGTTGCCCCTTCGTTGGACACCTCTTTTCCTCCAAATTTTACGACTTATTTCAAAAGCCCAACAGTAGAATTGATTTTCGATGAGTATATCAATCTCAAAAACGCCAACCAACAAATTTTAATTTCTCCATTAATGGAGAATAAGCCAGAACTAAAATTAAAAGGGAAAACATTATTTATAGAATTTAAAGATAGCCTGAAGCCGAATTCTACTTATACCATATCCTTTGGAACTTCAATTACGGATTTTAGAGAAGGTAATTCAAACAAAAATTTCAAGTACATTTTTAGTACAGGTAGTTTTATTGATAGCCTTTCCTTTTCGGGTCATATTCGCAATTCACTAAGCGGAGAACCAGAAAAGGAGCTTTTTGTAGCGCTTTATAGTATTGATGATAGCAC
Organism: uncultured Cryomorphaceae bacterium; assembly: GCA_937129395.1. Classification (GTDB taxonomy): domain Bacteria; phylum Bacteroidota; class Bacteroidia; order Flavobacteriales; family Schleiferiaceae; genus CAKZNE01. The sequence continues at coordinate 3,707 of CAKZNE010000251.1, forward strand.
AAGTACTATTGATTCTATCCCCTTTAAATCCATACCCACTTATTATTCTTTTGCAGATGAGGAGGGTCATTTTAAAATGGATTATTTAAAAAAGGGGAAGTTCCTTTTCCTAGCTTTTGATGACCCCGAAGGTGATTTTAAATTAAATGGAAATGAAAAAACCATTGCTTTTTCAGAGACCTTAATAAACACAGAAGAAGATAAAGGTGAAATTGACTTTTATTCCTTTGAACCCGAAGGAAGCATTCGTTATTTCGGGGCACGTCACCAAGGTTTAGGGAAAATTACATTTGGATTTAATAAAAAGCCCGAGGTTTTAAAAATTAAAACATTGGGTTCAGATTCCCTCCTTACATTATTCTCCAATACGGAAGGAGATAGTTTGCATTATTGGTTTGAAAGTCCAAAGGATTTAGATTCTTTGGTTTTTTTAGTGCAAATGGATAATCTTGATCCCGACACCACCACTGTTTTTTTAAGGGAATATGATATTTCAAAAATTAAAATAGGGCGCAAAATTGCTCAGGTAAAAAAGGGTGACACTTTAGTTTTAAAAAGTAATATCCCTCTTGTTTCCAAGGATACAGCTAAAATGAGGATGATAAGGGGTA
>CAKZNE010000252.1 GCA_937129395.1 uncultured Cryomorphaceae bacterium
AACTTTGAGGCACTTCGGGCATTGGTTTCAAATAATAGCAATTACCTTCAAAATTACCTTTTGGAGAGTGCTAATTTTATTTCTGAAGAGCTTGAAAAGGATAGTTTGAAAATTGGAATTTCAGGCATTCAGAACATTCAGCTTCAGAAGTTGGCTGAAATACCTACGCTGGAACAAGCCTTAGTAGAGGAGCTTGAGGCTTTCAGTTTAGCTTCCGATAAAAACAATCTTCTTTTAAATCTGCTCTTAGCGCAGTTGTCAATAGGAGTTTCAATTGAGTTAAATATTCTTAAAACAATGGCAGAGGAACAACTTCTTCAACCTGCCTTAAAACAATTGGATACCGTAGAAAATTGGCTGCTTCAGTTGGATCAATCTCAGAAAGAAGGTTTAAGTAAGTTGGAATTGAAAGAACAATTTTCCCTTGATGAATTAATGCTTAATGAATCTATGCAGCGTATTCAACAATTGGCTGCTGCTGTTCCTTCCGAAATTAGTTTGCCTAATGCCAACAATCATTTGCAAGCCATTGATGCTGCATATCTGTGCGATACAATAATTGATGAGTCTATACAATTGCCTTTACAGGGATTATTATTTGAACTTCCTAGCAGGTTCGCTTCTACACTTTCGTCCTTGGCGGCAAAAGTGAAATTGGTGGAATCTACTCAAACCAACAAGATTGAAAGCGGGAAAAGAAATGAACTTCTAAAAAATGCTGTCCTTCAATGTAAAGAACAAATGAGTTGGGCAAAAGAGGAGTTGACGGAAATCAAAGAGAAATTTGATGCTAAGCTTGATCAACTTGCCGAAAAAACTAAAGGACGATTAAATGTTGATTCCTTAATTACAGAAGCATTTGTATTTACAAAGGCCTCGCAACGGAAACAAAGATTATCCGCAGTTTCAGAATTTGCTGAAAAACTTTCTCAGCCCTTTAGATTGTATGCAGAGCGTATAAATAGATTATTGTCTAAAACACATAAGGATATAGTTTATTCCGAATTTCGGAATAGAAATGTAGCGAATGAAAGTACGCATGCCCAATTGCGGACATTTATGGAATCTATTTCCCCAAATACAAAGGCATTGGATGAATTGCCATTTTATTATCAGCAATTATTTATTGGAAAACATGCGCCAAAAACAAACCTCTTTCATTATCGAAAAAAGGAAATGGAAATGGCTAGAATTGCTATAAATCGCCTGGAGTTAGGAACGGGAGGTGCCATTGCAATTTTAGGGGATCCACTTTCTGGACGAAGCTTTTTTTGTGATATGTTATGTTTGAGTTTAGAGGACAAATCAGTTTTTCGAATTGAAGCTCCCTTAAATGGTAGTTCCAACCCCAATAAACTATATCAGGCAATTGGACATCAACTAAATTCAACTGCGATTGGTTCTAAAGTTTTGGATAATGCTCCTGTGGGAAGTGTTTTTCTTTTTAATGATATTGAACTGTGGTGGGAAAGACATAATTCCGGTTGGAGTGCTTTACAGGCTTTCAAAAAATTGATTGCCAACTATAGCCATAAACACCTGTTTATATTTAATACAACGCCCTATTCTTATAGGTTAATGCGCTTAAAGCTGGAATTGGATAAAGAAATTATTGCTACCATTCCACTTTCACCCTTTGCTCCAAAGGATATGGAAAAGGTTATTAGGCAAAGACATAGTACGGGGGGCTTGGTTTTTACATTGGACGGAAAACCAGAACATCTTGTGTCTTTAAGGCAAAGACAAGCTTTGGTTGATGATCTTAGTGATATTACGGAAGGAAATGTAGGCGCCACTTTTCATCTTTGGTTGGGATTGATGACAGCCTGCGATGGGGAGATAATGAGTTTGCAATCTCCCAAACAAAAAGAACTTCCTATACTTCAGAATAAAGATCATTTGATTGTTTTGGCACAAATGGTTCTCCATAAATATATCGGCCCAAAAAAGCTCAGTCGCGTTTTAAATTGTAGCGTTCAAGAAGCGAACGATAAACTGCAAAATCTAAATCGGTCTGGACTGGTAGCGGAACAAATGGGAGGTTCGTTTAAGATCGTTCCTTATGTTTTACCTTTTATTATTCGACAATTGAAAGAATTTCAACTTATTTAATTTTTAAAAATGGAATCCATCAATTCTTATTTAACCTTGAATATTTGGCCAATTGTAAATCTATTGCTTGCAGGCCTTTTGCTCTATGTGATTTTATATTTAGGCGACCGTATTGTGAATGCATCAAAGGGAAAAAGCAAGACCTTAAAATTGCTTGCCGGCAGATGGTCTTTGATAGAAAGAAGTCTTTGGGCCATTTTTCTGCTTGTTTTGGTGGGAAGTTTAATAAAGAGTAACCCTATAGTTGGTTCCGTAATAGCAGGAATTTTAGTGGTTTCATTATGGCCCTTCCTAAGAAATTTTCTCTCCGGTTTGGTTTTCCAGTTTTCTGGGAAATATAAACCTGGACAATCTGTAAGAATTGATGGGGATGAAGGGACTATCACTGGAATGGGTGCTTTTGCTTGTGAATTAACCTTAGCAACATCTGCCCATGATATTATGCAAATCCCTTACCGACATCTTACGGAAACCAGAATTACCCAAACGAGCCCTTCGGTAAATTCTGTAAGTGCTGCAGTTGATTTTATAATTCCAAAATCAGGGTCTGTTTTATTGGCTGAAAATCAAATTCAGAAGGAGCTTCACAACAATTCTTGGTTGCTTATGGAAGATAAACACCCAATTGAATTAGTAAAAGAATTGGATACAGAACGCCATTTTCGGGTGCTTATCCATGCTTTGGATACCAACCATCTGCAAAGGGCGAAAGACCAATTGACCAACTTTAAATTTGAGGAAAATTAGAATTTACAGAAGATTAAATACTTTGTTGTATTCTTATTGATCGAGCTTTGGTAGGGGAACATTGTCGAAGGGAATTTCTTCTATACCTGGCCTAGTTTGTTGCTTCTTTTTCTTGCTACTTGCTACAATTAATCCAACCGTCATTACCAATCCAGTTGCAATAATGATGAATAATAATATACCAGAATTGAAAGCTGTGTTTTGGTAATTTTCAGGTATAGCGTAAAAGAGCAAAACGGTAATCAATCCGCGTGGGGCAATCCATAATTGTGGACTTATATTTTTTCCAATAAAAATTTTGAGAAATACCCATCTAACGATATAAATACTGGCTAGCAAGGCGAGGCTTACAAATAATACATCTAAACTTAGAAGGCTGGCTAAGGCTATGCTAGCTCCAAAAATTACAAAGAAGAAGGTGCGAACCACAAAGGCAGTTTCTAGGGTAACCACATGAAGACCATGTTCCATATCATGAAATTTATCCTTGTGCAAAAGTGGGGCAAGCAGCCCTCGAAAGAAAAGCTTGCTATTGCTCACCACCAGTCCAAATACCAAAATGATAATTAAGGGAGAAAGGTGCATTTTTTTGCCCACGGAATAGAGTAAAAGCAGCATGGCAATTAAAAGAAAAAGTTTGGCTCCACCTTTTATGTGTTGGAAGATGCTAAGTAAAATATAACTTGAAACCAAAGCAATGGCCAAAGTTAAACCTAGGCTAACGAAAAAACTAGTTACTGGGTTGCCGTGGGCCTCACTGCCAATTTCAACTGGTGCAGCTTGATCTAACATTCCAATAATAAAGTAAAAAAGCATTATTCCTAGAATGTCGCTAAAGGTGCTTTCATATATGTGAAATTCCTTTTTGTGTTTTGCCAGACCACCTACACTAGGAATAATAATGGCACTGCTTAATATAGAAAGGGGAGTGGCATAAAGCATGGCTTTTAACCAAGTCATATCCGGCACCATTAAATGAAGAATATAAGCAGCAGCAAATACAGAGGCGACTAATCCGAGAACGGCTACAAGCAAGGATTTAAAAATCATTCCTGCATTTTCCTTTTTCAATTCCAACTCCAATGCAGCTTCCAAAACAATCATTATCAAACCTACTATTCCCAAAATTTCAAGGATCGGACGGAAGTTCACATCCTTAACCCCAGCATATTCCAAAAGGTACTGAACACCCACGCCAAGTGCAATAAGCATAAGAACTGCTGGAATGTTTGTTTTCTTGGCCACCATTCCAAAAAGGAAAGACAGAAGTACAATTATACTTGCCGAAATGATAAAAGTATAGGGGCCAAAATGTTCCATAAATTAATTTTTATCTAATTAGTAGAATGAAATCTAAGTCAAGGAAATATAAGACAATCCAGAGGAAGAATTGTTCTTAAAAAATTCCGAGAGGATCTTGAAATAGCTAAAAGCAATTAATCAATTCCACTTTTTTCAAAACTAGTAAATCTACAAACCGAAAATCTACAATTGTGCGGTAATATAATGCGCAATTCTAATTTTTAATTGATTTTTCTGATATAGAAAAGATTTGTAGTCTCTTCACTTTTCCTTTTTTGACATAAGTCCAACTTTCCTTATTTGGAATTGGCCAAAACTAAAAGTTTAAAGATTTTTTAACTGTTCTCTCTTCAATCGAAAAAATTGGCGGGATATCGCTTGGTTATGATTCTGACTAGCTCACTTTTAAAGACAAATTGGAATAAAATGTTTTTTGGTAAATGAGGAAAATTCTTACAAATAGGAAAATTTATGTCATTTTAGGGTCATTCTGGGATAATTTTCAAGCCGAAATCTTCAAAATTTCGGGCAATTCGGCATTGATTTTTGGTTAAATCAATATAAATTACTGGCGGTTGATGAGCTTTGTTTTACGTGAATGACTGATAATGTGTCTTTTAGATTGCGATTTAAATTTGTTCATCCTGCACTAGCCTCATTTCAAACTTTAGCATTTGTTTTACACGATAATTGGATTTATTTTAGTAATCAATTACCAATTACATAAACCATATCACATGAGAATTTTATTGCAAAAGGGTTTTTTGGCCTTATTTGTCTTAGGACTTAATACGTCCCACGCTCAATTAAATACTGGCGACTTGGTCTTTACGGGCTATAATGCCGATGAGCCAAGCAAAGGTTTCTCCTTTGTAGCAACAACGTCAATTAGCGCATCTGAAGTGATCCATTTTACAGATAAGGGTTGGCTTTCAGGAACCAATACTTTCCGAGATGGAGAAGGAATCTTAAGCTATACGGTTCCTGCTGGGGGATTGGCCAAAGGCGATCAAGTTGCTATCTTGGATACGGTAAGCTCCGGAAGTACTTACCATGCCACCGATGGGGGAACCGTTACATCTGTAGGGTCTGTAAACCCTTCAGCCTCAGGAGATCAGTTTTTTGCTTTCTCCGGAACATCAACAAGCACCAATGTTTTTACAATAACCGGAATGATTGCTGGCCTTCATTATAGGACTGGTAGTTATGATGCGGATGCAACAAGTGCAAATCATTCAGCATTACCCCCAACTTTAACACTGGGAACAGATGCAGTGGTTATGTCTGCACATAGAGATAATGGTAGACTCACTGTTACAACTACAAGCTTTTCTGGCACAGCGGCTTCAATTAAAACCCTAGCCTGTAATAATGCCAATTGGGAAACAGACAATTCCGTGGTTTATAGTCTTCCACCTAGTGCGCAAAATACCTGGAATGGAAGTGCTTGGAGCGCAGGAAGCGCACCAACCTCTAGTCAACATGCAGTTATAGCTGATTCACAAACCTTAACTGTTTCAAGCAATTTAACCGCAGGAGAAATGACAATTGGTTCAGGTTCTACTCTTACCGTAAATGATGGAATTATCCTTACAATTTCAGGTGGTGATTTAACAAATGGCGGAACCGTATCCGGGACTGGGGCAATTTCATTCGACAATAATGGATCTACATCTAATATTCGTGGGAGTGCAATTTCTTTTGAGGGAATTGTAAACGCAACATCTGGAACTACATTGGAAACGAATGATTTATTGACCCTAACCGCAAGCTCATCATCAAGTTATGGAATGATAAGTGGCTCCGGTACTATTTCTGGTGATGTTGCCATTCAATGTTATTTGGATTTAGCAGGTGGCTCAACCGATGGTAGATATTACCAACTAGCCTCTCCAATTACCAATACCACCTTTGCAGACTTTAACGAAGGACAAATTTTGAATGTGGCGAATAACGGTACAGGATCTGTTTGGCAATGGGATGCTTCTGCTTCGAATTGGACCACACCCGCCTCATCTGCATCTACAGTTGAAAATGGTAGGGGTTATGCTATTTATGCTGGTACTAATGTTAATGGCGATTTTATTAGAGCCGAAGCAGGGACAATTGAATTAAATGGTACAGTTACCACCAGCGATGTGGCTTATGCATTAGCCTATAATGACGGCCAAGCCCTAAATGTAACTTTTGTAGGAGGAACAGGAAGTGCCGCTACAGAAGGCTGGAATTTGTTGGGTAATCCTTATGCTTGTCAATATGATTGGGATGGGCAAACTAGACCATCTGGACTTAATAACGCCATTTATATTGAGCAAGGATCTGCGAATTTCGCGACATTTATTTCTGGCGTAGGGACCAATAATGGAACGCAATATATTGCACCATTTCAGGGGTTTTGGGTTCAAACAACAAATTCTGGTGCACCAGGAAGTTTAACCTTTGCCCAATCCAAACGAGTTACCTCTCAAAGCACGGAAGTTTTTAAAACATCAGTAGTTGATGGGGTACATTTAAAAGTTTTTGATTCACAGAATAATTCAGATGAAATCTTTGTAGGTTTTGACCAAAATGCCACTCTAGGCTTTGATGGTGATTACGATGCTTGGAAATTATTAAATGGCCAAGGCTTTCCGAATATTTATTCTAAAATTGGAACGAATTCCTTTTCCATCAATAGAGTGGGAATGGGGGATTTGTCCTCATTTTCTATCGGTTTAGATTATAAGGAGGATTTTGATCAAATGATAATTCATTTGGATAAACAACAATTAGCCTCCTTTAGTACGGTGAAATTGGAAGATTTAAAAACCAATGTAATTCATGATTTTGCTAATGGTGATTATGTTGTGGTCAACGATACCAGTTTTGGTCCAGATCGTTTCGTATTGCACTTTTCCGATGCTCAAAATGTAAGCTTGGAAAATCCTGATTTATTGAACTGGTATGCTTATGCTGTGGATGGCGGTCTTGTAATAAAGGCTCCAGAATCTGAAAATGCCACAATTGAAATATACGATATGGCTTCCCGTCTAATCGCTAAAAAGAGTGGCTTTTCAAGGGAAACCTCAATTTCTCTAAAAAGTAGTGGCGTACATATTATCCGTCTAATTGAAAGTAATAAAATATCCAACTTTAAAATCATCTTACAGTAATGTTTAATACTAAAATACTTCTTACAGTAGCCTTTTTATTTGTTTTAGGTTTTGTTGCTTTCGCTCATCCAAGTGGCCCTAATGCTACGCCAACCCCATTTGGTGGTGTTGCTTTGTTAGCTGCTGCCGCTGCCGCCTACGGAGGTAAGAAAGCGTATGACAAAAACAAAATGGATAAATAATTTCCGATCCAGCTATTTAAAATAGGTTGAGAATTCTCGACCAATTCATTTAAAATTCGAGGACAAATTAGTTGTTTGGTAATTACAATCCCCTGCCAGCTAATTTGTCTTTTTGGTGAATTAATTCTTTTATCCCGATGAAAAGATTTACGCTCATTTTTATTCTGCTTCCCTTATTCGCTATTAGTCAGGGCCAAAGTTTTAAGCTGGTTACTTATAATAGTTTAAGGTATTCTACAAGTAATGTGGATGCACGACATCCCTATTTTCGAACCGTTATTAATGGCGTAGAACCAGATATTTTAGTCCTTCAAGAAATTTCTGGGCAAGCGTCTGTTACCCAATTTTTGGATAGCGTGATGAATTTTGACAGTCTAACCTATTCCATGGCTCCTTTTACGGATGGAAATGATTTGGATTGCGCATTGTATTATAAAACCAACAAGTTTACAATGGTTGGGACTGCAAATTACCCAACCGTATTGCGAGACATTTTTCATTATAAACTCAGACCAAAAAATTTATCAGATACCCTTCATGTGTTTGGAGTTCACCTTAAGGCAAGCACGGGTACAGTAAATCAAAATAGAAGAAAAGCGGAGGTGGATACCCTTCGGAAAATAACCGATGCTTTGCCAACTGGATCGAATTTTATTGTTTGTGGAGATTTTAATATTTATTCTGCAAATGAACCGGCCTATACAACATTGTTACAAGTGAATTCAGGTAAAAATGGAGAGTTTAATGATGCTATAAACATTACCGGAACCTGGAATAATTCGAGCTATGCGGCACATCATACCCAATCGCCAAGGGATGTCGCTTTCAATGGAGGAGCCTCAGGTGGAATGGATGATCGATTTGATTTAATTCTATTTTCCGATGCTTTAAATACAGCCGGTGGAATCCGGTATAAATCCAATTCATTAAATGCCTATGGAAATGACGGAAATAGATACGATGCAGCAATTAATGGTTTACCCTTAAATTCGGCTGTTGGTCAAACCATAGCCGATGCTATTTATTATGCTTCAGACCATATTCCGGTAGAAGCAACTTTCGAATACGGAGGCCCACAAGCTTCTACTTCTGTAGATACAATATTAATTGCAGAATACGATCGTGCTAATGCTAGTGGTTGTGTAACTACTACTTCCTATTCGAGCAGCAATATTAGCATTACTGATATTTGCAGAGGTTCTGGAGTTACTTACAACTCAACTGGTTCGGACTATAATACAAGGTCTTGGCCCCAAGTAAATACTTTGGATCAAACGGCCTATTTAGAATTTGCTGTGAGCCCTTCAAGCAATTATAATCTTTATGTTTCCCAAATAAAAATAAGGATGGATAGAAGTGGAACCGGCCCGTCTGAATTGAGATTGAGATCGAGTGTAGATGGCTATGTAAGTGATTTGCTATCCGTTTCCGCACTTTCTACAACTGGAGCTGTGTTTACTCAAAATCTTAGCCTTTTATCCAGCGAAAAAATTACTTTTAGGCTTTACGGTTATAACGCTTCAAGTTCAGCCGGGACTTTTGATATTGAAGGTTTTTCAGGTACTAATATTTCAGATCCGGGAATTCAGCTAATGGGTTATGCCGTACAAAACTATATTTGGAACGGTACGGTTTGGAATACGGGTGTTACCCCCTCATTAAACTTAGCTAGAGCAGATATTACCGTTCAAAAAGGAAGCAATCCGGCTATTATTAATAATTCTGTAACGGCAAATAGAGTGGTTATAGAAGAAGGAGCAGCTTTGGCCATGGATAACGGAACAACTCTTACCGTAAGCGATACTCTTTTTATTAAGGATGGAGCTAGCGGGTATGGACAACTAAAAGGAAAGGTAACAGGCAAAACAGCCTGGCTGAATAGGAATACGGGTCCGAGTACAGCTTGGTATTTTGTGAGCTTTCCTATTGACGCAACCGTAGGAGATTTAAGCTCTTCACAAATGACATTTTATACTCTTTCAAATGGAACAGCTACCCAGGCAAATGTTTATTATTATAAAGCAGATACAATAAACCCTAGCAACAATGAAGGGGCCTGGTTGCCTGCCGAGTCAACTACAAAATCACTTAAAGGAGCTGGATTTACCCTTTATCAAGGACCACCATATTTTGGAAGCTTCCCGATTGATTTTCAAGTTGTGGGAAACCTAAATTCTGGGACCCAAACAATAGGATTGAAAGTAGAAAGCGGAGCGCCCTTAGCCAACAGAGGCTGGAATTTGGTGCCCAATCCTTATCCTTGTTCATTGGATTGGGGGGCAATAAAAAATTCAAATCCTCATTTGGACGCAAGCTTCTATATCCTCGACAATGAAACTTGGAAATCTCATAATGGATCCCTTGGAACGGCTAATAACTTTATTCCGCCTGGGCAATCTTTTTTTGTGAAAACATCAAGTTCAACTTCCCTTACCTTAACGGAAGCCATGACAACAGTAGCTTCTAGTCCTACACGATTTAAGCAAAATATAAAGAATTTAGAATTGGAGGTGAGCTCGCAAGGAACTGAAGCCATTAAAACCTGGATAGCATTTGATTCGAAATTTAGCTGGGGCTTCGATAAAACTTTTGATGGCTTGTCCAAATTTAATCCCGGTGATTCCTCTTCCAATTTGTCGAGTACGGATTCTACTGGAGAATGGTTGGTATTTAATGGTTTGCCCACAGAAAATAAGGATCAAGTAATTGATCTTGAGTTTAGTTCGCCGATTTTAGGGGCTTTTCAACTGTCCATTAAAGATTTCGTAAACGACGGAAGTAGTTATTTTCTTTTTGATCAAGAAACCAATGATACAGTGGCTTTTTCCCCGTCTCAGGCCTATGTTTTTACAAATACCATTGCTGGTTCAGAAAGGAAATTCCAACTTTTTAAGATCAATAATTCCATTGGTTTGCAAACTGAGGATAAAATTAAAATGACTCTTTTATCTAGGACCGAGAATGGCTGGAATGTGAAAAGCGAAATCCAAAGTCCATTAGATTTAAAGGTTTTTGATTTGTCTGGTAAGCAATTGATGGATCGTCAATTTAATTTAGAAACTCAAATAAAGATTCCGAAAGGGATTTATATTTTAAGACTTTACAATCCAAAATCAGGGGCGATTGAGGATTATAAAATTCATAATTTTTAGGTTAATCGATTTGTTCAGTAAAGATGAAAACTCCGTTTTTAAATTCGCTCAACAAATCTATATCCCATTAACAAAATCTAAAAACACTTTTTTATGAAGGTCCATATCCATGTTTGGAGATAAAGCAACACGAGCTATATAATCTTTGTCGCCTTCCTTTGTCGTTCCTTGAGTAGAGGTTGCCGGGATGGTCCAATAACAGCCTTTCAACTGACCATAACTCACACAATATTTACTCTCGTCGGGGATTTTATTAATCATTAAATCAATGAGTTTATGATTTAATTCTCGTTTGTAATTTTCCCTTTCTTCATCTGTATTTCCTTTTGTTGGTAAATCCAATGAAAAGACTGATGGTGTAAAGCCTTGATTGGCTAATTCTTCTGAAACAAAGTTGATTTTTGCTTCGGGTAATGTTGTCTCAATAAAGGTTACGAAATCGCGAGTGTTTTTATAAGCATCTGCAATTCTTTGGATCATCGAAGGCAATTGGGCAGCCAATATTTCATATTGTAGGTCTGTTGCTTCGTTATCGCATAGGTTTAAATGCAAATCAATCTTTTCCATTAAACTTGCTGCTTTTTGGTTAGAAACCACATAACCAGCCGTACATTTCCCACCACTCGGAAATTTAGAACCACTTGCATAAGAAATGGCTCTAATTGAAGAAAGAATTTCACCCTCCCCTAAAAAGTGAACATTTGGACAAAAAGTTTGATCGAGAATAAAAACAGGATCGATCGCAATTGCCCCATCTTGAGTTTTTCGGACTTCACTTAAAACGGCTTTTAGTTTTTCAAGATTCGGAACTTCTACTCTTGGGTTGGTAGGGATTTCGGCAATAATGTAAGGAACGGCATCCTCCAAAGCGATATTTTTCAAAACCCTATCGATACTTTCCACCATTTCATTATCACCATCTACGGGTAAATCCACCACTTCAACATTATCCAAACAAGCAGCAACACGACGAGCTTGATCGTTGGTGCCACCATAACAATTTGGCGGTACTATAATTTTAATTTCTTTTCCAAAGTGGTTTTCTTGGGCATCGTGAATGAGCCCCATCATTATAGCATACTGAATGGACAAACCACTAGAACCAGCAAGAGGTGTGGCATCGGTTCCAGTAATTTTTTTGAGGTTTTCCAAGACTTCAGATTTATGCTTTTTGGTCTTCGTTTTATCCGAGGTTATAAATGGTTTTCCTGTTAAACTATTTAAAGCGGCTAGTGAATTGGCGGGTGTCATGGCAATAGTTTCTCTTCGCCTAACATGTTGAATTTCCGAAATATAAGATTCATTTTCTTTTCCGTTTACAAACAAAATACTTCCAAAATCCGGATGTATATTTAGGGAAAAGTCAATGCTTGGGTTTAAGTCAAATTGGCAAATATCCTTCTGCTGATTTATGAAAATAGTGCTTCCATCAAAATCAGAAACATCCGAAGCTTTTTCAATTTGTTTCAATTCAAAATGATAAGAATAAACAGGTTTTAAAAGTTCTGGATCAAGGAATTTGGGCAGCTCTCCAGAATAATAAATTCGGCTGCTTTTTCCATCCAATAAATTTTTCCTCAAAACAGCAAAAACAGGCACAGACTGAGACGAAAAGCTAATAATATTTTCAGATTTACTTTGGTTAAGCTTAGCAATTGTCCATTCTAAAATACTAGATAAAGGATGCCCCAAACGAATATAATCGTAAGCGGTGGGCAAATCAAAAAGAGAAGATGAATCGGAATTATTGTTTTCAAAAAGATTTTCAAAACCCTCAATGAACTGGGTTTTAGCCAATTTCTCATTGTAAATATCCAAACGATGTGTGGTAAGATTCAACCAATCCATTGGCATATTATCCAAAACATCACTTATATAATTCAGTGTCCTATTGTCTTTCATATTCAAAAGCTTTTCTGAGTAAAAATTTCTTGGAACGCGAAACTAATTATTATAAAAACACGGTTTCTAAATTTCTCGGGGTAATATTGGTTAAATGGATGTTTTGAGGTTTTAAGGATCGGGCATTTTATGTTTGAAGTTTTTAGAACCTCAAATTTGGTTTCCAGGACATTTGAAATTAGGAGAACCTAAATAGAACAGAATTCCCTCTTTAAATAATTTAGCTTTGGCTGAGGTATAGATTTTTTCGTTCTTTATTCCAGTCAAGAAAATTTATTTAACCTAATAATTCTATAATGAAAAACTCTTTACTCCTAATTGCCATGCTTTATTTTATTAATATAACACAGGCTCAAAATTCTGAAATTTTAGCAGACTCAAAACCCAACGCAACTATCAACCATGATGGAACTTTGAGTTTTGACCTTCCAGAATCATTTTGTTTAGCAGGGTTCTCGGTAACAATGGACCCGCAAGACTCGTCGGTTTATTTATTTAAAGATGATATGTCCACAGCTGGCTTTACCATGCCTCCAGGTTCTTATACTTATACCACCTTCACTTTTAATGGGATTCCTACCGTTACTGGAATTAATTTCACTTCTGTTGGTGGGAATTACCAAGCAAGTCAATCCTTTCGACCCGGGTCCCATTATATTTGTTTAAGGATAACTGTGTTTGATTCCATAAATGATACAATTTGTGATAATACTTTTTGTGATTCTGTTCAAGTTCAATATTCAAATCCCAATTGTAATGCCGATTTTAACTATTTTTCCTATGCTGGCCAAGGTCAACCGGAGAAAATTTGGTTTGCTGATCGATCCAATTACACTTATGCTTATCATAATATGATAAAATATGAATGGGATTTTGGAGATGGAACAACTTCCGATCAACAGGCTACCTATCATATTTATTCAAGTCTTGGCGTTTACAACGTTTGTTATATCCAATCCTTGGTTGATACAATAACCTCTACCGTTCTGTGTAGTGATACAATATGCAAGAGTATTACAGTTTCATATACCTGCCAGGCAGGTTTTGTACTTGATTCAATTGGCTCAAGTCTGGGTCAATTGAATGTTTTCAATAATTCTTCGCCAACAGCGAAACAGGGGTGCTATATCCATTATTCCAGCGCTCATGAAGAGGGTACAGCTTCC
>CAKZNE010000253.1 GCA_937129395.1 uncultured Cryomorphaceae bacterium
TGGTGAGGGAAATGCGCGAAAATTTTCTGAAATATGTTGTGCTGTGGCCTTAGCTGGTGAAGTTTCTATTGCAGCAGCTATGTCGGTTGACCATTTTACCAGCGCCCACGAAAGTTTGGGAAGAAAGAAAATATCCTAATTCATTAAATCCACAAAATTATGACTGATTCAATCTTGTATAGCCTAATTCTTGGGCTGGCATTTTTAGCCTTGTTTTTTATTGCTGAAATTCTGTTTTGGAAGTTTAATGTAAAGGCAGAAACTACCCGAAAACTGGTCCATTTTGGATCAGGGCTTTTGGCACTCAGCTTTCCAGTGTTGGTCGATGACATTTTTTTAGTCCTCGCACTTTGCAGCTCTTTTATTGGGATTTTGCTCTTGAGTTTCAAATTCAAATTCCTTAAATCCATCAATAATGTAGATCGTAAAACTCATGGAAGTGTTTTGTTTCCAATCATTGTTTTTATCTGCTATTTGGCCTTTGTGGGAAGCGAATCTCTTTTGTTTTATTACCTGCCCCTGCTTATTCTTTCCATTTCTGATCCCTTGGCAGCTTTAATTGGAAAACGATTCCCAATTGGCAAGTACAATGTTTTTGGTTCAACAAAAACTTTAATGGGATCGGGAGCCTTTTTTGCCTCTGCTTTTGCTTGTTCCTCTTTTAGTATGATTCTGGTTGGCAATTTTACCTTTTCCCAGGCCATTGCACCATCTGCAATACTGGCGTTTGGAACCTGTTTGGTTGAAGCCTTATTGGTAAAGGGATATGATAATTTCTTTATTCCCATCAGCAGCATGGCCATTTTACTATTAATCGAATTAAATCAATTCAACTTTTAAATTTTTGGAATTATGAAAAAAGAAAGATTGTTTACCATACCGAATATATTATCCTTTTACCGCCTTATTTCCTTTCCCTTTTTATTTATACTGTGCCTCAAAGGTATTGAGGATTGGTTCGCTATTTTGTTGATAATAAACCTAATAACGGATATTTTAGATGGCTTTATCGCAAGAAATTTTAACCAACAAACAGCCTTAGGAGCTCGACTGGATTCCTTGGCAGATATAGGAAGTTATATTCTGGCAATCATGGGTGTTTTTATTTTTAAATGGGATATTATTTCTCAGCACCTTCCAAGCTTTTTAACCTTTCTAGGATTTTATTTAATGACAATTGTTTTCTCATTAATCAAGTTTGGAAAGTTCACCAGTTTTCACCTTTATTCAAGTAAAATTGGCGGGTATTTACAGGGAAGCTTCTTTGTCCTTTTATTCTCCGGTTTCTTTTTCCAACCATTTTACTTATTGGTAATGACCTGGGGGATTTTATCCTTTATAGAACATTTGAGCCTTCAAATAATGATCCCCGAACTGAAATCCAACCTAAAGGGTCTCTATTGGTTTTTAAAGTCAAAAAAATATTCTCAATAAATATGCTCAGCGTATTTCTAATCATCCAGTCCTTTTTTGTTTTAGGAGGGTTCTTGTTTATTCTCGCCAAGAGAAAGCAGGGCCTTTCTTTAACAAAAGGATGGAATAAATTCTTTGTCTATATGCTAATTGTAAATCTCATTTCCTACAGTATTACAAATAATTTGATCGCTTTTAGAATTATTGCCCTAGTGATTGTTGTTCAAGGATTATTTGAAATTTCCAAAGCCCTTTTTCTCAATAAAACTCCAAAATCATTTTCCATTCTTAGTATTGGGATTTACGCCATTTTAAGTTTTGGATTTTTAATGTTTACCAATTTGGAGCCAAGTATTATGGTGTGGACCTATCTTTCCATTTTTCTATTTGATGGATTTAGTCAACTTAGCGGACAACTTTTTGGAAAGAATTCCTTGGCGCCAAATATCAGCCCAAATAAAACCATTGAAGGTGTTTTAGGTGGTCTAGTTGTTACCTTAAGTACCCTCTTTTTTCTTGATCATATTTCTGGGTTTAGCCATTGGGAATCAATAGGGATGGGGCTTTTAGTTTGCCTTGGAGCCTTGGTCGGTGACTTATTAGCTTCTTTGGTGAAAAGGCGTTGTGGGATTAAAGATTATGGGAAAATTTTACCTGGACATGGCGGAATTTTGGACCGTTTTGATAGTTTTCTTTTTGGAGGTGCTTTGATGTATGCTTTTCTTCAGTTAGGTTTTTAAACCAATAAGAAGTTAGTTTTGAATCAAACCATCAACCATAACTAACTTTCTATCAGCAATATCCGCAAGTTCTTTATTGTGGGTGATTACTACAAAGGTATTTCCAAACTCCTTTTTTAAGTCCAAAAATAATTGGTGCAGCTCACCTGCATTTTTAGAATCTAAATTTCCAGT
>CAKZNE010000254.1 GCA_937129395.1 uncultured Cryomorphaceae bacterium
GGGCAAAGTGCTATACTTCAAGAAATAGAAAACACTTTTAGCAAGAGTAAGTCAGCATTGCAGAAATCAGCAATCATTGACGTAACTTCTAATGACGATGCTCATGCAATTGTCATCGACAAAACAGATCGAAAACACATTACTAAATTCTTTAAAGAGTTCTTAGGCGTTAAAAGAAAGTATTCAAAAAAAGATCTTACAAAAAATGGTAAAAAGGTTGTGTCACAAGGTGTGGATTTTTTATCCGGAGCCATTAGAGGAAAAGCCCCCACTAAACCCAAAATGCCGACTCCATCTGTAGCCACATTTACAGAGACAAATTATAAAGGCACAATTACTACGGAATTTGACACAAAGGCGGGCGGATTGTTGGTACCAGGGACAGTGCCTTCTGGATATTTGCCCAGTCGCGCCAATGTTAATGCCTATAATTATCCTGCTTATAATGAAACTATGGGGCTGTTCGCTCTTTTAAATACTCCATCCCTTTATATGAGTGAAAATCATTCTCAAGGAGATAGGCATATTCGAACCGATGTTAGTCATTATTTTAACCTAGAAAACGAGGAATGTTCTAAAGATAGCACCTATTACCATAGTAAATTTGATGAAAGGACAATTTCATTTAAATTAAAGGATCCTTTGATTTACACCTTAAATCCCGCACTTGATTTTGACAAAGAAAGAACTGAAATTTTTGTTCAATTCGAATTTGAAATTGATCGAAGCAATGCAGACGATAGAGATCCATTGGCAAGTGGAGTTAATAATCTTTCGGAAGTTCATAGGTTGAAAATAAATCCCACAACCTGGAGACATGTTTACAAGTCCCAATGGGTGCCAATAAAAATATCCGGCGAATTGTTTTTTTCCTTCACTGAGGAGTATGCGATGGATTACGTTCGTCGTAAAAGTGCAGCAATAATTGGCGGAACACTTGCAGATCACACTATGCCTTGTGGAAGACCTTGGAAGGTGTTGATTTCAAATAAACCTCCCAATATTGAATCCAATCTTAGACAGGTTAAAATGAAAATTATGTTAGATGCCTACTTTAATGAAATTGGAAGGGATGGGGAGCAGGTTAATCATACCCAAACCTTTACACATGTCTTATTTAATTCCGAGTCGGGGATCGATAAAATTCAAAGCCATGGAGCACCATTGTCCTTGGCGCCCTATACAAAACCGTTTAGGGTAGGGAAATTAACTTTAAATTCACAAAAGATAAGCACCTATTCACCTTCGGTAAGTTATCATACAATAGGGAAAAATATATTTATTAATGCAGAGGAAATTTACATCACTGGTGATTTAAATGTTCAAAAGGGATATCATCTTGACATACAAGCGGTTAGAGGTGTTGTTGTGTCCCCGGGAGCAAAGATTGGTGAGAACATTACCATTAGACAAAAGTATTTTTACAACTTTCCAAATATTGGAGAAGCCTCTAAAAATAGAATTAGCTCCTTTTGTAATTCGAAAAATATTGGAGGATACGCAGCGCAGATTTCTACCAAAACAAAAAGAGGCTCCATGCCTCCTGATTTACAATCTCCTCTAGGGCCTAAAATAGATCTTTATCCAAACCCAACAAAAGGAATAACCACAATCGAATTAAAAAATAATTTACCGGAAAAATACATCATTACTCTTCAAGATCTAAATGGTAAAACATTTTTCAAAGAAAACATCAAAACAGAAACCGGCTATTTACGTTTCGAAATTGATATGTCCTCCTATTCAAAAGGAATGTACGTTTTAAATATTCAATCTTCCAAAGGCGTTTTACAATCCAAGAAACTGATTAAGACTTAAATTTCACCAACCAAAATTTACAAATGCCCAGAGAAATAAAAAAAGCCCTTAGTTTCAACCGAAACTAAGGGCTTTCAAAACTTGAACAAGCTAATTTTGATCCTAATCAACCGTGGTTTTCTCAGGAAGATACCCAAACAATCGTTTATCTCTTATGATATTATCCACATAGGCTGGCAATGCTTTTTCCCAGCCTTGTTCGCCACAGCGAATCATTTCTAATATATCTCTTGAAAATATTTGCAATACTTCAGGATCGTAATTGTCAATATCAATTATCCGTTTATTCGATTTTAAATAGTCATAAAGCGGCCTTAAGCGGGGATGGATTTTTAGGTTTTTACTATTCTCCAATTCAGCCCCCTCACTTGGTTGTGAAGGATAGATATATAGCTTTAAATCTGTTGAATACAAAATTCCAAATGCTGCTAAAATACCACCCTGTAATTCTCGATAATACTTTTCATTAAAAAGGTCTTTTAGGTTGGTTACCCCCATAATAAGACCCATCCTTTCTTCCGTATACCTTTTAAAATATTCAACCAACTTATAATATTGTTGGTAGTTCGAAATAAGAACGGTTTGTCCCAAGGAACATAATATCTCAGCCCGATCTAAAAAATCCTGCTCATCAATTTCTCCTTCTGATCGTAAATTATTTAGGGTTATCTCAAATAAAACCACCAATTTTTCCCGATCTACTTTTCGCTCCTCAACAAAATGCCCATAACCCTTTTTGATCATGTCAATATTTACTTTGGTCGCGGGACGAAAACTTCCTCTTAAGGCCAAAATGTTCTTTTTGTAAAGCAATGCTGCAGGCAAAATGTTATTTCCTTCTGGTCCGAAAATTACAGCATCGGTCATTCCGTTCTTTATAAGCTGCAAGGACATTAACCGATTATCCACATTTTTAAACTCAGGTCCTTCAAAGTGAATCATGTCGATTTCTACCTTATACTTTGAGATATTGTCGTAAAGTGACCTTAATAATTCTTCTGGATTATTGCGAATGTGAAAACAGCCATAAATTAAATTCACTCCCATCTGACCAATAGTTTCCTGTTGTAAAGAAGCTTCTTCCTCCTTCATCCTAACATGGAAAATAACATCGTTGGGTTCTTGGTCTGGACTTAACTGGAAACGAACTCCCATCCAACCATGACCTTTAAATTTCCTCGTGAAATTTATAGTGGCTATTGTATTGGCAAAAGCGAAATAACATTTGTCAGGCCATTTTTCTCTGCTTAGTCTTTCATTGATCAAACCATATTCATATTCGATCATTTTTCGAAGACGCGGTTCCGTCACGTATCTACTGTCATCTTCGGTTCCGTAAATAGCATCGCTAAAATCCTTATCATAGGCACTCATTGCTTTTGCGATAGTTCCTGAAGCTCCTCCAGAACGAAAAAAATGTCTTACTACTTCTTGTCCAGCACCGATTTCGGCAAAGGTTCCATAGATGTTTTCGTTGAGATTGATCTTCAGCGCTTTCTGATTGGCGGTCAGAATAATGCGTTCCATAGGATGTTTTTAAGGTTCATAACAAAAGTATTAAAGTTCCGTAGCTAATCCCATTTATTGGCTAAAATTTTAAGCTTAATTTTGAAATCGAATTAAATCCTTATTGGGCTTCCAAATTAAAGGACTTGCTTTGGTATTTTGATTAATTAACTAGCTGTATTTATGAAATTTACACTCTTGGGCACAGGGACTTCCCAAGGAATTCCGGTTATTGGATGCTCTTGTAAAACCTGTACTTCCACAAATCCAAAGGACAATAGATTTCGTTGTTCCGTTTTGTTGGAATCCAAGACGGGAACTGTTTTAATTGATATTGGTCCTGATGTACGCCAACAATTATTAGCATCTAAGGTAAAAAAATTGGATGCCATTGTTTTAACCCATGAACACATGGATCACCTTGCAGGGCTTGATGAGATCCGTCCTTTTAATTACCAACAGAAAAAAGCCATAAAAGTTTATGCCACCCTAAGAGTGCAAGAAAGACTGAAGGAGCAGTATTCTTATATTTTTAATAGTCCAAACTATCCTGGAGTTCCTTCTATTGAATTAATCACTATAAATTCTGAGGAAATTTTTACCGCTGCTGACATCAAATTCACACCTATTGAAGTGATGCATGGAAACCTTCCTGTTCTTGGTTTTAGGATTAATGATTTCACCTATATCACGGATGCAAATTTCATTTCAGCATCGGAAAAGAAAAAAATGGAGGGCTCGAAAATAATTGTCTTGAACGCTTTGAGACGAGAAAAACATCATTCTCACTTTAGTTTAGCAGAAGCTATTAATATTTTTGAAGAATTAAATCCGTCAGAGAACTAACCCGCATATCTCGCCACGCCTCGCCATAATCATGGTTTTTATTTTCCATTAACGATTTGGTAATTGCTATATGTTTATCATATAATTCTTCCGTTTCTTTCACAGACAAATCGGGTTGCTCAGCCACACCTTTTTCCAACTGAATTAAAGCCATTATACAATAATTGATAATGCCAATAAATTCCGATTTTTCATCTTCATCTACCTTTTTTACCTCATTTTCTTGAATGGTTCTAATACGTTGAGCCTTGATAAAAATTTGATCTGTTAATGAAGGTAAGCGTAAAATACGCCAAGATCTGCCATAATCAGTCATCTTATTCATAAAAAGTTCGCGGCAATTGGCAATTACAACATCGTATTGTTTTGAAGTCTGGTGCATGTGTTAATTCTATTCTTTCTAAAAAGCGAATTTATCAAATTCTATTGAAATTTTAAGTTATTGGGTTAATAAGTTATTAAGTTAACGGTTCTTGTAATTTCAAAATGTATAATTTATTACCTTTGGACAAATTCATACTATGGAGAGAATAGCCGTATTTTGCGGATCAAGTATTGGGCATAATCCTATTTATGCCGACGAGGCCAAGAAACTTGGTATCTATATGGCAAAAAACAATATCGGGTTGGTTTATGGTGGTGGAAAAATTGGTATGATGGGCGTAATTGCTGATGCCGTGATGGAAAACAAAGGCGAAGTAATTGGTATTATTCCTTATTTATTGCGTCATGAAGAGGTGGCACATACCTCTATAACCGAAATGATTGTTACCAAAAAAATGTCGAAAAGAAAAGTAAAAATGAGTCGTTTAGTTGATGGTTATATTGCTATGGCAGGCGGGTTTGGCACTTTAGATGAGATTTTTGAAGTACTAACTTTAGGTCAATTAGGTATAGAAGGTAAACCTATTGGCATTTTAAACACCAACGGTTATTTTAATTCTACCTTAATCCAGTTAGATGTGATGGTAAGCGAAGGTTTCTTAAAACAAGAAAATAAAAACATGGTTTGGGCGGTGAGAAAAGCTAAGACTGAATTAAAAGGAAGTAATTACGCATCAACTTATGTTAGTGAAGATCCAAAATATAGGGTTAAAAATGCGGGGGAAAATGTAAATGGCCCTTTTACAGATTATGGTCCAGAAATAGTAGATAATAGATTGTAATTATAAATAGAACTTCCATAGATTTTATCTCTTAAGAATTAATTTTGCAGTAGTATTTCCAAGTTCAATCTCTTTTGTAATATCTCCATTTTCTAAACTTGTATCAAGCGATGAGAGCGTCTCTTTTGCGATATCATAGCTTGCGAGAATAGCTTCTAGATTATCTGCTTTGATATTGATACTAATTCTATCATCCACTTCATATCCAGCTTCTTTAGCGGCAGCTTCGGTCATTCCAACAGAAGCAACCTCTGGTGATGCATAGGTACAACCAGGGATATTACCGTAATCCAATGGTTCAACATCCATTCCAGCTATTTTTTCAACACAAATAATTCCTTCGGCAGAAGCTACGTGAGCCAATGCTGGACCAGGTGCTACATCTCCAATGGCGTAATAACCAGGGATGTTGGTTTGGTAAAAGTCGTTCACTAAAATAGTGTCGCTATCAGTAGCAATTCCAACTTCTTCTAATCCAATGTTTTCAATGTTTCTTTTAATTCCTACGGCAGAAAGGACAACATCACATTCAATTGTTTCTGTTCCTTTCTTTGTTTCAACCAACACTTTGCATCCAGATCCAGAAGTATCAACACTTTTAACCGATGATTTTGTCATTACGTTAATCCCCGTTTTTTTGAATGATCGGGCTAGTTGTTTGGATACATCAACATCTTCAATAGGAACAATGTTGTCCATAAATTCTACTATGGTAACTTCTACCCCCATAGCATTGTAGAAGTAAGCAAACTCAACTCCTATTGCTCCAGAACCAACTACTACCATCTTCTTAGGTATTTTTGGTAATACTAAAGCCTCTCTGTATCCAATAATTTTCTTACCATCTTGTGGCAAAAAAGGCAATTCTCTTGATCTTGCTCCAGTGGCAATTACAATGTTGGTAGCACCATATTCTGTTGCTTTTCCTCCCTCATCAGTAACTAGTACTTTTTTGCCTGCTTTTACTTTTCCTGTGCCATTAATAACGTCAATTTTGTTTTTTTTCATTAAAAACTGTATCCCATTGCTCATTCCTTCTGCTACATCTCTGCTTCTTTTAACAATGGCAGGAAAATCAACATTAGCATCTTTAATTTTTATGCCATAATCTGCCGCATGGTTAATGTAATCAAAAACATTAGCACTTTTCAATAGGGCTTTGGTAGGAATACAACCCCAGTTTAAACAAATTCCGCCTAGTTCTGCTTTCTCTACAATGGCAGTTTTTAGTCCTAATTGAGAAGCTCTAATAGCAGCAACATAACCACCAGGACCACTTCCAACAACAATTAAATCGTAAGTCATATCTTATTTATTTTGTTCTAAATTAATGAAATACGAAAGTAGGTAAAAAAAGTAGAAAGTTAGAAAGTTTGTAAATCAAAAATTAAGAATATCATCGCAAGACTAAGCTGCGAAATTTAGGGGGAGAAAAATCACTGGATTTTTATCCGAAAAAATCTTAGGAACGGTGTTTATTCGCCAATAGCATATTGAATAATATTTGCTCCCATTTTAAGGGCTTTTGTTCTATTTTCTTCCGAATCATTATGAACAGATTGGTCTTCCCAACCATCGCCCAAATCGCATTGAAAATCATAAAAACAAACAAGTTTTCCTTCATGAATTAATCCAAAACCTTGTGGTGGTTTTTCATCGTGTTCATGAATTTTTGGCAACCCTTTATTAAAATTGTATTGTTGGTGATAAATAGGATGGTTGTAAGGCAATTCTACCAACTCCAATGTTGGAAAAACTTTTTTGAGTTGAGGTCTTAAAAAATTATCCATTCCATAATTGTCTGAAATGTGCAAAAAACCGCCAGCCATCAAATAATTCCTCAAATTTTCAGCTTCCTCATCATTTAGTATAATATTGCCATGCCCAGTAAGGTGCAAAAATGGGTAGTTGAAAATTTCTGGACTTCCTATTTCTACAACCGCTTGTTCAGGATTGATATTGGTTTTTAAATTCTCATTACAATAGTCAATAAGATTAGGCAAGGAAGTTTCTAAGTTGGCATACCAATCGCCTCCACCGTTGTATTTTAATAATGCAATTTGATAGCTTGGTGTTTGAGCAAAAGTGGTAAATGAGGTCGTAATTAATAATAAAATAAGACTAAAAGAAAAAAGCCCCTTACCACAATATTTTATAATCATATTATTCATTCAATAAATTAAAAGTAGTACAAGCTACAATTCCTGCTGTTTCCGTTCTTAATCTTTTCTCTAGCTACTTTTAATCGCTCTTCACATTCATTTAATGATTGGGGAGGCGAATCTTTCGTTTTAGTGGGTTCTGTTGGTGGCGACGATTTGATAGGGATTGGTCTTGGTGGAATATAAGGTTCCGATACAAAGGCCGCATCTGGATCGTCATTGACCTTGTTTGAAGGCAAGCTGAGTTTGACATTGTTATAGGGAAGAAAAGCGAAAAACTCAGTGTTAAATCGAATTGCTTTGTGGTTGA
>CAKZNE010000255.1 GCA_937129395.1 uncultured Cryomorphaceae bacterium
CTTAGAATCTGGAAAACATTTGAATACCGTGTTTTCCGGCAGCCCATTTTCGTTGGTGAAGCTCCGCATTTTAATTCCATCAAAAGCTACAAGGCCATGATCGGTGCAAATCCACAGATCCCCATTTCGGTCTTGGCTTGTCCAATAAATTTGATTGCTGGGAAGTCCATCTTCAACGGTATATTGTTGAAATGACAGCCCATTTTGCCCCAAAAGGAAAATTGGCGCAATAAAGATTAATAATGAATGAAAAAATTTGGTTAGCAAGCTTTTAGGCTCTAGACAATTAGGTGGTGAAAGTAATGAAAAATTAGGATTCGATTTTATCCTTTTATGGAGGAAAAACATTTTTTCTTTAACAGCAGCAACTTTAATTCAACCAAATAATTCTTTTAAAAACTAAGAATACTGAATCATAAATCCAAAACACCAACTCATTTATTTCAGCTAGTAGCAGCCATTTTCTTCTCTTAGATTTGGTGAAGCCAATTAGGAAAAGAGTTTTACGCCGGCACTAAAAATCGATCCGAAGATGGCCAATTTAATACTAATTAAAACTTACATTTTTTAACCTTAAACAAACATTATGAAAAAATTATTGTCCCTTAGTCTAATGATTTTTGCTTTGGCTTTTAGTTCATGTGAAAAAGAAACTGAAATAAAAAATACTGACAAATTGGAAAGAAAGGATGATCCCGATCGCCCCTGGATTGTCGATTGGGAAATGTGCTGTAATCCCGAGACCTGTCTTGGCGAAGATTTTATCGGAGCACAAGGTTGGTCCTTCAGCGTTGCACTTAATGATTATTTCGCAAACCAAATGCATTTGGCATATTCATACATCTATATAAGACCACAAGGTTCTGGTCAACCCTTTGCACTAATGGGGCAAAATCAAAATAATAGTAATCCGGCATTTTTTGATTTAGGAATGGCTTTAGAGCCTGGTTGTTATGATGTGGTTATAGCGAACTATTCTGCCAATAATCCTCATGATTTTAGACCGCCATCTGCTGTACCTCATTTCACCTTTTGCTGTGGAGGATTAATCGAATAAAATCCAAAGGCTTGGGCTGAACTTCAGTCCAAGCTTTAAATTTTTCATCTATCACTTTTGCAGAGGAATTCGAATGGTGGCTAGCGTACCACTTTCTGGGCTAGGCGCAAAATTCACCTTCCCTTTAAGACTGTCTAACCTACTTGCAATATTCATTAAGCCAATTCCCTCCTTTTGGTCAGATTGTAACATACCCCTTCCATTATCTTCCACAATTAAAATAATGTCATTGGAATTTTTAAAGAGTTGAATACTTACTTTATTGGCATTGCTGTGTTTAATTACATTGTTCACCAATTCTTGTGAAATTCTATAAATGGCAATTTCCACGGCTTCTTTCATCCGATCCTTAATTCCAAAATGTTCAAATTGGTATTTGATTTTTGTATTTCCCAAGCTGTTATCCAACATATCCGAGATTGCTGGGATTAATCCCAATTCGCTTAAGGAGCGCGGCATCATTTTATGAGATAAGGCCCTTAATTCTTCTGTTGAAACATCCAAAACCGCCATTACTTTTTGGCTTTCTTCTGTCTCAATATCCGTGAATATTTTTTGAAGTCCCAATTTTAACCCGCCTAATTGCTGTACAATTCCGTCATGTAAATCTTTAGCAATCCGTTTGCGCTCTTCTTCTTGAGCCTGAATAATTGCGGAAAGACCCTTTTGCTGTTCTTCAATCCGAATCTGATTCAATTTATTTTGCCTTTTAGATTTCAAAAATCCAATGAAACTAAAAATTCCAACAATCAACAAAATGGACAGAATTAAGAGACCAACCTTAAACCACCATTTTTCCCAAAAAGCTAAGGCTCTAAAAAAACTATAGTCTTCAATTGTTTGTGTACGATGGACCAGGTCTTTTATTCTTACTTGAAGCTTAGAATCGCCATAGGGAAGTGAAAAACTCACCTGTTTTGGATGATCAATTTCCATCCATTCACCGTTCATTCTTATTTCCATCTTAAAATAATTTTGGTCGGAAATTGAAACTATATTCAAGTCCAAAATTATTTGAGCCTTATCAAAACTCAATTGTTTGGCCTCATTTTGATCTATTCTTTGGCCATCATGTTCAATGATAATTTTTGGCTTATTTGGAAAGAATCTTAAGCTATCAGGGTGAAACTTTACAATCCCGCCGACCCCACTATAGTATAAAAAGTCCTTTTCATTTTTATAAACAGCACTTTGGTTGTATTCCTTTAATGGAAATCCATTCATTGATTCAAAGGGCCTTATCAAACTATTCGAATATTTATAAATAGCCCCAATCCCACTTATCCACAAATTTTCATCCTTCCAATTGCTAAGCGTAAAAAGGTGCTTATCCGGAAAGGGCATTTTCACCAATTTACTCTGATCCAGTTTCAATAACCCAGCATCCATAGAAACACCCCATAATTCGTTTTTATACGATCGCATCATGGACACAACTTGGATGGAATCTCCGTGGTAATTGTGTTTTAGGTTTAAGGAAGAATCCAATACAGCCAACCCGGTTGTTCTTGAATTAATTATCTCACCTGACTTTTGTAAAAACTCCATTGAATAACCAAAAACCTCGTCGAAGTCAGTTATAGTTTGGGAAACAACATCTCCTTTTAAATCCATTTGAATAAAGGAATATTTTGAACTGGCCAAAAAACCTGTTTTTGTCTTTTGAAGATTTACAATAATGTTATCTACTTGAACCTCCTTATTAAAATGAATTTGTTGGGCTTTTCCATCCCTCATTCTATATATACCATCACTTCTAGTGCCTATAAGGTAAAAACCATCTCCTTTTACAGAATTTAAAGTCGACAAGTCCTTTGTGTTTTGGAAGAGCTCGTTTTCTTTCCAGTTTTCCCTCTCAACGGGAATCATTCCATTTGTCGTATGGGTATAGAGTACACCTCCATGTTCACTTAGGCTCCAACAATTTATTGGCGAGCCATCCAAATCAATTTTAGGGAAAAATTGAGATTTTAAACTATTCCTATGTATCATAAAAATCCCATCATCTCCAGATGCTACCCAAAGGTTTTTATTGTGATCTACCAACAAATGCGTGGTGCGTATATCACTAAAAAACAGCTGAGAATGCCATTTTTCTTCTTCAAAGTGAATTTTCAGTAAACCTTTATGGCTGGCAACAAAAGCAGTATTGGAATCATAAAGAACATACTGTTTGCAATAAATGGAGGAAAATAATGAATCCTCCATCCCAATGCCATTTACTCCACCCAAAAATCGGTTATTTTGAAGGGAGAAACTAAAAAGCGTTTCTGCATTAATTTCGGGTCTTTTTGGTATTTCTTCTCTTATTTTTAAATCATATCCATAATAATAGATTAGACTGCCTTTGTCATCTTGTAGCGCAATACCATTTTCCAAAAAAGTGGTTAAATAAAAATACGATTGGGAGAAATCCGTTTTTTCGAATGCAAAACTTTGCATATCAAACTTGTAAAGTGCGGAGATGGTAATGGCGTATATAAAACCATCATGTTTTTGTAAACGAAGTAAAGTGCCTTCAATTTCGGGAAGTGATTTTAGCTGAAAACCATCATAAATTTGAATTCCTCCTGGGGTTCCAATCCAAATTCGATGATCATTATCCTCTTCAATAGCCCAAACTGTGGTTTGAAGGAGGCCATTGTCTACAGTTAAAGAAATGGTTTTGGGTGGGTCTTGGCTCAAACCCAAAAAAGAGATGAAACAAAATAAAACTAAAAGGAAGTTTTTCTGAAACCAGAATGGCCAATTAAATTTTGCTGCCTTGCAAAAAGTTTTGAAAATGCTCATATTTATTCCATAACTATTTAATATTTAGTCATTTCTCTTCCTTAAACCACGATGGAATTTTGAAATGCAAAACGAACAATTTCCGCAACGCTGTGTAATTCAAGTTTGCGCAAAATATTAGTTCTATGCGTATCCACCGTTCTTGGGCTAATAAATAGTTTTTCTGCCATATCTCCGCTTGAAAACCCTTGAGAAATTAAAGTGATAATTTCAATTTCCCTATTGGTCAAATCCTTTACGAGGGGGCTTTGAGTAACCAAATTGGAAACTATTTTATTCTGAATAAGGGCTTTTGTTACATCATTGGGAAAATACTCACCCCCTTCAGCAATTGCTCTGACGGCATAAACCAACTCTTTTTTTAAAATGGTTTTTAGAAAATAACCTTTAACTCCAAGTTCAATAAAACGTTGGATCAAAGATTTTTCTTGATGCATGGTAAGAATGGCAATTTTAATATCTGGAAATTCTTGTTTCACGATTTCTGCGCATTGCAATCCATTGAGAATGGGCATATCCAAATCCAAAAGCAAAACATCCACATGCACTTTAGGCAAATTGTCCAAAACTTCCTGCCCATTATTGCAAGAACCTACAATTTGAATATCAGGCTCATCTTCTAAAAGTTTGGTGATTCCATCCCTAATTAGGGAGTGATCATCAGCCAGAAGTATATGGATCATTTCCAATTTTTATTATAATAAAGCTAAGGTAGCCTTTTCAGGGTTTTAGAGTTTAGGCAGTTTTCGCCTGGCATTCTTTTAGGATTGTATTCAATTCCCCAACATTAAATTTTCCGAAACAATTGGACTTTAAATTCTATTTGTAAAAAAAACATCGAGAAAAATAGCATCTAATAGTCTGAGAACCCACCGATTAAAATTTCGAAATGTATTAATCAGGAATGGATTTGGGATTTTTTATGGATCAAATGAGATGTTTTTTTTCTTCAAAAGGATTATCAAAGTCAAATTACCCAAAAGAATACGGTGATTACTGTATTGTACCATAAAGGCAGTTAAATCATATTTGTTTCATCATTAAACCGATAATCGCAAAGCTATGAGAGCCATTAAAAAAACAACTTTCCTAATTCTTTCCTTAGTGTTCATTTCCTTGAATACAAATGCTCAATCTTGGAAGGATAAACTTAAAATGCCCAAAAAAGACAATTCTGCAAGTTATGAATGTGGTTATATCCACAAGAAAACATTAGCTGAAAAATTAAATCCAATGACCGCATTGCAGAAAGGTATTGGAGCTGCATTTACTATTCCCGACAATCCCGATCTTGGAACAACTGCAATTACTATTTATTACCAAGCTCATTTACACCCACAAAATATTATGAGGTACCCAACTAAAATTCCTGGATGGGAAACCTGTGGGGATGCCGTATTTGCTGGGTTTACCAATAGAAATGGTATGGGTCTTAGTGGTACTGATGGTAAGTTCATGTTAAGTGATTCAGCCCTCACAAAAGCGGGTATTGGATCCTATTTTCAGGGTTTTAGCCCAGACCTCAGGGGGGATAAAAAAATTCAAATAACCAGTAGCAATGGAGATAAAATTGATATTACCATTGGACCGGCAAAGCCCTTGTCAATTATTAGCATAGACGGAAAAGCCAAAGGGGAAGAAATAGAATTTGACGGTAGCAAAGATATTGTGGTGATGTTGGAAAATGGAGATGCAGATCTTGGATCCAAAATACATTGTCAGCTGATTTGTAAATTAGTGGGAACTCCCATTATTTATGACTTATTTGTCTCCAAAGCATCCAATAAAATTATTATTCCAAAAGAGGCTTTTAAGAACTTTGAAGGCAGCCCTTCCCCATTTTCCAAGCGCAATACACTTATTGTAAATAGGGTTAATGAAACTGTTATTTCCAATACGGATGCAGGAGCACTTCGTACTGTAAGTGCTTATATGGATTGGGCACCGGTAAGCATGGCAGGAGATTTAGCCAAAGGGAATTTGTTAACAATGGGGATGGATACAACAAAAAACACCATTATTAAATTAGATCTAGAAACCCAAGGAGAATACTCTTTTAAAGCTTCCAAAAATGGGCCCTATACAGCTCCGCCAATTAAATTAATGAAAAATGTTGCCATTGGTTCCTTCCTAGTTTCTGGAAATATGGCAGATACTAAGACCACTACTGGCGGCGGATGGATCACCACAACCAAAAAGTGGTTTCCTCAATACGATGATGCAACTTGGGAAAAATTAACGGAAAAAATGTATGCCGATTTTGTAGGGAAATTGGAAAAAGATTTTGGATTAAATGTTTTACCAATGAGCCAAGTGGTTCAATCTGAAGCCTATAAACACATAAAACCCATTACAGATAGTGTTACTCAAAGTCAGGTGGAATTTGGTGCGGGTGGATCTCAACGAATTTTAACAACTCGATACGAGAATGTAATAAGGGACATGGGAATTACTTTTGGTAGTGATTTTATTAGCGAAAGGCTAATTAAAGAATTAGGAGTTGATGCCGTAATTGCTGTGACGGTTGATTTGAATTTTAATTATGAAACTGAAGGACTAGACCCTGCAATAACCATAGTGGCCTATGCCCCAATGGTGAGTTATAAAACTGGTGCCCAATACTTTTCAATGACCGCCAGTACAGAATCCAAATCTTTGGCAGACGGAAGAGCTTTGGCAGGATCTACTTCGGATATTATTTACCAGATGATAAAAGCAGAATCTTTTTCAAATGGTTTTGTAGATGCACTAGAGCAATTATCAAAAAAGGAGGAGAAATATCCTGTATATGAGATTTTATGGAAGGCCAAATTGTAATGAATTAGTTTAAATCAAAATAACTTGTATAAAAACCCAGGACTGCTTTTGCGGTTCTGGGTTCTTAGTTTTTAGTTTTTAGTTTTTAGTTTTTAGTTGAAAATTAAAGGAATAGGAATTTGTAAATATTCATTTAATTTTACCTCGGTTACTAATCATGAAATTGAAAATCTATGACCTTAAGAAAGAATCCCTTAATACTTAAAATAATTGGGGTTTTACTATTTCTCTTGCTTTTCAATACTTCAGGAAATTCTCAAATTTTCAAACATTTAAATTTTCCAGAAGAAAGACCAAATTTCCCCATAAGCGTTGGTTTAGGACTGGGACCCAATTATGGATTGTTAGGAATAAAAACAATAATTGGGAAAAATAATTCTGGTTTACTTATTAGCGTAGGAAGCCCCGATGGCTTACCAACTGGGCAAATTGGATTGCAAATAGCGAAGACCAACGGATTTTTTGTCAATGCTGGCTACGGTGCTTATGGAGTGATTTTCGAAAATGACAATAGAAACGTGCTTTTAGGGGCCATAATAATGGTTGGGGCCATGCATGATTTAATACGAACTAGAAGATTGTTTCTGGATACAGGATTGGGGATTGCCTTTGGAGGATCCTATTTTAGTTTTTTTGAGAATAAAAATATACCCGTTTCAAGTTTTACCTTCCATGTAGGATTGGGATATAGATTGGGAAACCTGGATGAGTGAATTTTAGGCAATTTCAATGATCCATTCATATTAGGGAATTTATGCCAAATTGGAAAACTTGCTAATAATGGTATCGACATTGTAAAAGAAATATTTCACCATTTTCAACCCGATAAACCAGTCGGTGTTCAAGAT
>CAKZNE010000256.1 GCA_937129395.1 uncultured Cryomorphaceae bacterium
AAAAATTCCATGTTCAATTCGGTTTAGCTCGGCCATTACCAATTCCTTACCGTAAGAATCCCTGAGAAATTCGGCGGGTTTTAGATTATTGAGGGCTAGGGAAGGGCTATTTAACCAATTATAAAAATGTTCTTTGGTATCAAATATTTCAGTGCCAAAATGGCTTAGTTCTGCTAATTCTATGATTTTTTCACTGTGGATTGACTTAAAAGTAAAACCCTTTACAGAACTATGCCTTTGAAGGGTTTTGGTGGATAAATTTAAGTAATCCGCCCAGTCATTTTCTGTAAATGGACTCAGGTTTTTAATTTTTTTAAAAATGCGGAAGGGCAAACCTTTTCTTATGGTATAGCTGAGAAGCATCTTATTTTCGAAAAAACTTGAATAGTGAACATTGGAACTATAAAAATTTAAACCTGAATTTTTCGAAATTTTAAGAGCATAATTGGCGATGGCTTCGTTTACTTCATTAAATTTTTCATCTTGAGAAGGGAGATTGTATTTTTTCATCTAACTAACATTTGTCCCCAAATTTAGGACTTTTGTCTAAGGCTTAAAAATCCTGTCATCGATTTATCCCCCATTTAGTTTTTAAGATCAAAACTTTCGCCAACCAACTCTCCTTTTCTGTTGAAAACATAGGTTTCAGGCAAAGCTCCAACTTGGTATTGTTGTCCAGATTTTTCAGATAGCTCGATTGGAATAATTCCCAAGTTTCTTTTATTGATTTCTTCCCTTACACTTGCATAGCTACTCTTATAATAGATTGGGATAAAATTTATATTCCGCTTGTTGAGTTCTTCCTTTTGGGTCTCCATATAAACGAGCTTTTCTACACAGGGCCTGCACCAAGAAGCCCAAAAATAGATAACAGTTTTTTCAGAATTTTCAAGCACATCTTTTTCAATTTTTTCCCCTCCAGCCAATTCTATAGGAATATAATTTGAAATATAGCTCACCTTTGAAGAAGTGTTGGAATCCGCCATTTCTAATTTGGTAAAACCGCTTTTTTGCTTTAAGTAGTAACTAATTCCATTGTGGTTTAAGGTATTTTTCCTTTTTAGAATAGATAGGATGGGTCGGGATTTAAAAGGTGATTTTACACCATAATAGTCAATTCCCAACTCATCGAATTTTCCGTTTCCGTTCCAATCAATTAAAAACCATTCTGTAGATCGAGAATTTAACTTTTTTCCTTTTTTGGTTTCTTTATTAAAAAGGTATTCATCAACAAAAAGAGGTTTGTTTTCGTGGGTAGCAAATGAAAACTCTACTGTAGTGGAAATATCTTTTTCCTTACAAGAAATGGAAACTGTAAAAATGAGGAAAATTAAAATAAATGGCTTTTTCAAATACATGCGACTCTTAAATTTAAAGCAAGCTTCCATGCCAAAACAAGGCCAATAATTTGTCCAAATTCCAGAAGTTCAAATCAAAAAAAAGCAGGCCTTTCGACCTGCTTGCAAATACTATTTTG
>CAKZNE010000257.1 GCA_937129395.1 uncultured Cryomorphaceae bacterium
TCCTGAGCCAGGATCAAACTCTTCATAGTAAAAAATTTTGATCTTGTGTCAAGAAGGTTGTTTAAAAACTCAAATTATTTTTGTTCGAGATTCCGCTATTTCTACATCACTTCAAAGAACTTAATTTATCTGATTTTAATGATAAAATTCTCTTTAACTAAACCCCTTTCTTTCAAAAGGACTGCAAAACTAAACCGTTTTACTAAACCAACAACAATTAAATTTATTTATTTTTTGTTAGCCTTTTTCATGTCTCTCAACACTCTGCCTTAACACTCAAAGAACTTACTCTTACTGCTAAAGCGGCTGCAAATCTAATCTTATTATTTTAACCCACAACAACAACTTTGCACTTTCTATGAATAAACATCTCAATACCACCTTAACTCGCTGATTACCTGACAGAAAAATATTTCCTTTTTTATCCTAATGCTTGAAATGTCGTACTCCTGTCATTACCATAGACATACCTAAATCATCACACTTATCTATACTTAACTGATCTTTTATGCTCCCTCCTGGCTGAATTACTGATGCAATACCTGCTTCTGATGCTATCTCAACGCAATCAGGAAATGGAAAAAATGCATCTGAGGCCATAACTGCTCCTTTTAAATCAAACTTAAATGCCTCTGCTTTTACGATAGCTTGTCTCAATGCGTCTACTCTCGATGTTTGCCCTGTTCCGCTTGCTAAAAGTTGCTTTCCTTTGGCAAGAACTATGGTATTGGATTTTGTGTTTTTACAAATTTTAGAGGCAAATTCCAGGTCCACCAATTCAGCTTCACTAGCATCGCGAGAAGTTCTATTTTCCATATCGGACTTAGAATCAACGATAGCGTCCTTGTCCTGAACCAAAACACCATTCAAAAGACTTCTGAACTGCCTTTTTGGTCTGTCAAAGTCTTTTAATATTATTATGATCCTATTTTTCTTCTGTTTAAGAATTTCCAAAGCTTCCTTAGAATAAGAAGGTGCAATAACAATTTCAAAAAACAGTTTGTGCATTTCTTCAGCTGTAGCTTGATCAATTTCTGCATTGCAAATAATTACTCCTCCAAAAGCAGAAACTGGGTCACCCGCTAAAGCATCGTTCCAAGCGTCCAAAACATTTTCTCTGGAGGCCACTCCGCAGGCATTATTATGTTTGGTAATGGCCAAGGTAGTCTCATCGAATTCTTTAATCAAATTCACGGCAGCATCGGCATCCAAAAGATTATTGTAGGAAAGTTCTTTTCCGTGTAATTTTTCGAAAACATCATCCAATTTGCCATGGAAAGCTCCTTTTTGATGCGGGTTTTCACCATAACGTAATTCCTTTTTAGGAAAAAATCCAAGGTTTATTTCATCATCCCCATTCAAGTAGGAACCAATGGCTGTATCATAAGCAGATGAAATTGCAAATGCACGTCCTGCAAAATCTCTACGGTTTTCTTCGCTAGGTAGACCTTCTTTTAAAATGGAAACGGCATCATCATAATCATTCACAGAAGGAATAATCCAAGTATGCTTATAGTTTTTCGCAGCAGCTCTAATAAGTGAAATTCCTCCGATATCTATTTTTTCAATAATTTCAGAATGACTGGCCCCGCTTTCTAGGGTTTCTTCAAAAGGATAAAGATCCACAACAATTACATCGATGTTTGGAATTTCATATTCCTGCATTTCCTGAACATCACTTTCCAATCCTCTTCTTCCTAAAATCCCTCCGAATACTTTTGGATGTAAAGTTTTTACTCTTCCTCCCAAAATACTCGGGTATCCTGTAAGATCTTCCACAGCCTCAACCTCGTATCCTAATTCCTCAATAAACTTCCGAGTTCCCCCTGTAGATAGCAGTTTGAAACCATTGTTAACGAGCTCTTTAACCAATGTATCTAAGCCGTTTTTATAAAATACTGATATAAGGGCGGTTGGCCTTTTAGAATCTTGTGTCATGAAAAAAAATTGATCCCGCGAATTTAGTTAATTTAAAGCGTTCCACGATATAGAATCGAAGCTTTTTAATGTATCTTTAGCTCCCCTATAAAAGTCTATGATAATCCTAAGAATTTCCAAGGAAAGTTTAAAGTTTGCGGTTAATGCCCTCGTAGTTAATAAACTCAGAACCATACTGAGTTTGCTTGGTGTTACCATTGGTATTTTCACGATTATAATGGTATTTACAATTGTGGATTCTTTGGAAAGGAATATCCGTAACAGTGTATCCAGTTTAGGCAGCAATGTAGTATATGTTCAAAAATGGCCTTGGGGAGGTGGTGGAGGTGAGTATAAGTTGTGGAAATATTACCAAAGACCAGAACCAAGTTTTAGGGAAATGCAACAATTGGACAAAAGACTAAAAAGTGCCAGTTCGGTAGCCTTTGCCTTTGGATTTCAGAAAACTGTTAAATACGCATCCAATAGCATTGAGAACGCAACAATCCTTTCCGCTTCGCATCAATATTATGATGTGTGGACCTATGAAATTGAAGAGGGAAGATATTTTTCAGAATTGGAATCTCAAAATGGAACTCCTGTTGCAGTTATTGGTAAGGATATAGCCGATGGTTTGTTTGGGAACATAAACCCAATAGGTAAGAGTTTTAGAATTCTTGGGAGAAAAATTAGGGTTATCGGTGTTTTTGAAAAACAAGGTCAAAGCTTAGTTGGCCAAAATACGGATGAGACCGTAATGATTCCAGTAACTTTTGCACGTTCCATGATGAATGTGAATAAACGGAATGGGGCATTGATAATGGTTTCTGCAAAACCGGGTGTAAGTGTAGCGGAACTAAAAGATGAATTAAAAGGCTCAATGAGATCTTTGCGAAGACTTAAGCCTTTGGCCGATGACGATTTTTCGCTAAATGAAATTTCTGTATTGGCCAATGGTTTGGATTCTCTTTTTGGAGTAATTGGCTTTGCCGGCGGTGTTATCGGCTTTTTCAGTATTCTTGTTGGTGGTTTTGGAATTGCCAATATTATGTTTGTAAGCGTAAAAGAAAGAACCAACCAAATCGGAATTCAGAAAAGTC
Organism: uncultured Cryomorphaceae bacterium; assembly: GCA_937129395.1. GTDB lineage: Bacteria > Bacteroidota > Bacteroidia > Flavobacteriales > Schleiferiaceae > CAKZNE01. The sequence continues at coordinate 3,018 of CAKZNE010000257.1, forward strand.
TAGGTGCGAAAAAGTATTTTATCAGACTGCAATTTTTAATTGAGTCAATCATTCTTTGCCTGATAGGTGGGCTAGTTGGACTTTTCCTAGTATTTCTATCTCTTGAATTATTTTATTTGGCAAAACCGGATTTAGGTTTGGAAATAGCCCTTTCGGGTGCCAATATTATTCAAGGGATTAGCCTTTCTATTATTATTGGTTTGATTGCAGGTTTTATCCCCGCATGGCAAGCTTCCCGTTTGGACCCAGTTGAGGCCATTCGAAGCGGGATCTAGTTTTTACAAACCGAATTTGTCGAAATGTAATTCGGCCCCCATTTTTTGGCCAATTTGTAGACATAATTTCTCCAAAAATTCAATCTCATTTTTGCCGAAAGCATTCGGTGTATGACTGTCAATATCCAATTGGGCTACAAGCTTTTCCCCATGATAAATTGGACAAACAATTTCAGATTTCACTTTAAGGCTACAGGCAATATAGTTGCTTTCTGTATTAATGTCTTTTGCAATATAGGTTTCACCAGAATCCGCAACTTGTCCGCAAATTCCTTTTCCAAAAGGAATAACTAAATGGTCTGTTTTTTCGCCAACATAAGATGCAAGGTGCAGGGTTCTTTTTTTGTGGTTCATTATATAAAACCCAACCCAATCAAAGGAATTTGCGTTCTCTTTAAGTAATTTGCAAATGCGGTTTAGGTTTTTGCGAGGATTGGAAGCATCCATTTCATCAAAAATGGAATCTAAAAGAAAAGAATAGTTCATTGAAAATTAAATAGCTCTAAGATTTTAGGAATGAATATTATCAAACCTATAATTGCAGAAAAAATACTGGCCAACAAAACTGCTCCTGCGGCAATGTCTTTAACTAAACCAGCTTGCTCGTTAAAATTTGGGGATGCAATATCGGTAAGCCTTTCTAAGGCCGAATTTATAGCTTCAAAAGCGAGTACCATTGCGCAGCAAAGAAGAACGGCCACCCATTCGTAAATGGGAATCGAAAAATAAACGGACATGGCAATTACAGTGACCAAAAACCCAATGTGGATGCGAGCATGTGGCTCTTTTATGAAATGCTGTAATCCATTAATGGCGTATCCAAAAGCTTTCTTTCGTATTTTAAGGTATGACTTCATAAATCACGGAGCTTAAAGTTTTAGTTTTTCAAAATCCAAATTAATGGATTTTTTACCTCATCACCATTAACTAATTAGAGTTAATAAGTAGTTAAATTAGTAAGAATAGCATATTTAATAATGTATATATTGCAGCCAACAAAGAGTTCTCTTTCAAAACCAAACTATCTAATGAAGAAATTATTATTGTTCATTTTTGTATTTGGATCAATTTTGTGTACCAACCAACTAAAGGCACAATCTCTGAATCTCAATCAACCCGTACCAGCACCATTTCCAGCTTGTCAATGCGACAGTCTGGATGTTGTTTATCAAATTGCCAATGCAAACTTTCCTTTTGGGACTCGATTCTATATCGAAATCACAAATGATCCCTTGCAGGATTTTACAAATGCGGATACCTTGGATATCGTAAAATTTAGCCCAAGTGGAAGCCCAGGTACTGATACCATTTCTACAGGTATAAAAACCGCAACCGTTATTATTCCTTGTGATCGCTCACCTCTTGCAAACTATATGCGAATAGTAGCAGACAATGGCGAAATAAGCGATACCAACATTTACAATATCTTAAATAAAACCCTTTCCGAAATTGACACCATAATAGGTGGCTTTCCAAATCCATATACAGGTGCAGATGATTGGGGTTTTTGTGAAGGAGATTCTGTAATCTTAGTAGCAGAGCCGCATGCAACCTTTTTTCAATGGAAGATTAGCGGTGTAGACATCCCTGGTGAAACTGATGATACATTGGTGGTTTTTTCGTCCGGTAATTATAGTGTAGATACCTGGGTGAGCCTACAGTGTAAAACAGAATCCGAGGATACACTTATTAACTTTTTCAAACCAAGGACAAATATTTCTAAAGTCACCCCGGCCCCACAGGCCTATCAAGTTGATGTCCCTGGAAATGCTACCCCTCTTGATTCCATAGAGATTTGCGCAAGCGATTTTGTGACCCTTACAGGTCCCACAGCGATTCCTGGACTAACCTATAAATACGAATGGCTTTCGGATACTGTTGATGGATTCGGTGTAACTCATTATTATCGTATTTCACCTGGAGATACTTTTATTCAAGCCACTATTGATACCTCCAAAATTTTCAGCAACCCCGCAAGAATTTATATCCGAACAGAAGATGGTTTTTGTGTAGACACCTCCATAGCGCCGATATTCATTTTTTGGGATGAAACCCCTGATGTTACATTAGGTTCAATCCCATGGCCTCCTGCCTTTCCAATTCCGATAGCCGGTGATGTGTGTATGAAGGATTCTGTAACCCTTGGAATAATAGGCACAACCGAACCGAATTGGACTTATCAATGGCAAAGAGCAAATACGTCAACCACTCCGATTTCGTGGGTTAATATTACTGACAGTACTTCGGCAACCATTAAAATTGACACAAGTTTAAAACCCATACAAATCCTAAGTTTTTACCGACTTAAAATCACAACAAAAACCCTATTGGACCAGGACCTTTGTGAGGTATTTACTCCCCAAATAAGAATAAGATGGTTTCCGCAATATGAATTAACTATTCCAGCAGGCCAATCTGGGGTTAATGTGGTGGGTCGAGATTCGGTAGTTATTTGTGAGACAGATTCTGTTTTGGTTATGGGACCAACAAGCCCGGATTCTTTTCAATTACCCTATACCTACCAATGGTTAACAGATTCCATGGATGGGGCATCGATTGTTATTTATCCAATTGTTGGAGCAACGGGCCAAACGGTAAAATTGAGAACTGCTGGACGATACTATTTAGATATCGATGATGGGATTTGTACAGATAGGTATAGCCATTTTACTCTATTTGTGGATTCAATTGCAAATACAACGATTACTAATGTGGTGTTCCCATCAAATCCAGGTGCAGGAACTTCTCTAAACCTTTGTGTTTACGATTCAGTTTTATTAGCTGCCGCGGATACCATTTTAGGATTTAATCCTTGGAATTATCAGTGGCAACAGCTTTCTCCGGGAGCAGGTTGGGTGAATATGTTAAATGACACTTTGCCTTCCTTACAAGTTGACACAGGAAATGCCATGAGCGATACAAGCTATTTTAGATTGTCCACTAGTTATGTTAACCAATTTGGGCTTACAACCTGTGGCTTTATTGGAGACAGTATTGGTGTTGAGTTTTTCCAATTACCAATTATTAGCTTCTTCCCTGGAGATTCACTGGGATTGTGTTTAAATGATTCGGTTCTAGTTGTAGCCCAAGGAAATTCCTTTACCTATAGTTGGAATGATGGGGTAACTGGAGCTTCAAGATGGATTTCTACAGCTGGTACCTATTCTGTTACAGGAGTTGGTGAAAATGGTTGTGAAAGCATTGAAGATGTGATTATTTATTCTCAACAAACACAGGCCGATGCTGGTGCAGATATAACAGTACTGTCAGGAACGACCGTTACTTTAACAGGTTCTGGAGGAAATACTTACCGGTGGTTCTCAGACAAACCTTTGGATTATAATGATTTCCTATCCCAAAGTATCCAAGTAAGAAAAGATCTAAACGATACTGTTTTGGCCGATACTATTACAATTTATATGATAGCCACTGGTATTAACGGTTGTTCTGGAATTGATTCTTTAACTCTAATTATTAATAACCCACGAGGGGCCGAGTTAATTAAATTGGAAAATGTTTTCAATTTATTTACTCCTGGTGCTGGTGATAATGTTAATAATACTTGGGACATCTCAGCCATTACCAAGGGGAAAGCTTGTGAAATCCTTATTATGAATCGTTGGGGTACTTCAGTATATGAGGACAAGGAATTCCTTGGAGTTTGGGATGGAAATGACGAAGGAGGAAATGCTATGCCAGACGGAACTTATTATTACATACTTAGTTGTGATGGTACAGTATTATTGAAAAGTGCAATCACCATTATTAGAAACGACTAAAAACCAGCCATGAAAAAAAGATATATAATTACCGCCCTTTTAGTACTTGCAGGTTTTTCAAAAATTTCTGCTCAACAATTGCCACTTTATAGCAATTACTATTTTACACCTTTTATCTACAACCCTTCCCAATCAGGAACTAGTGGATCTACCGAATTAAATTTGCTGCATAGAAGGCAGTGGACTGATGTTCAGGGATCACCCGAAACTTCTGCTTTGGCTATTAATGGTTCTTTAAATGAGCAAAAAGTAGGATGGAGTTTGTATGCCTTCAGAGATGTAACAGACATCGTTAGTAGAACAGGAATTTATGGAAACTATGCCTACCATTTAAAGCTAGCCGATAAAACCACTCTTTCTTTTGGTTTGGGAGCTGGTTATTTAAATAATGCTATCGACCAAAGTGCCATTCGTTCGAAGGAAGTAGAATCTATTATTACGGTAACAACGGATAATAGAGGAAACTTTGATTTGAATACCGGAGCTAGTTTAAAATTGGCAGACTTTACCTTAGGGGTAGCAATTCCTCAATTATTAAGTCCTACTATTGAATACACCCAGAATACAGATTTACCGATAAACTATTCTCTGATTCGTCATTATGTAATTAATGCTACTTATGACTTTAGATTTAAAGGACAGGATAATATCCTTACACCTATAGTAATGATTAAGGCCGCTGAAAATGTTCCAGTTCAATTGGATTTAGGAGCAATGTTTAATCTAAAGGATTATGGATATGTAGGAGCAATGTACCGTTCCGATTATGCTGTTACCGCAAATATTGGACTGAACCTTACTCAGGAATTAACTTTGGGTTATTCTTATGATTTTTCCACAAATACCTTTGCCTCTAGCCTTGGAACCTCGCATGAGTTTATGTTGAGATATCGTTTTGGAAGTGATAAGAAATTGGATCGTGTAATTAATGATCAAAAGAAGTTAAAGACCTCTCAAAGAAAATTGAGGAAGGAAATTGAGGAGGAGATGGATGATAGGATGAAGGAGAAATTAGAGGATATGGAAAAAGAGCTTCAGAAAAAAATTGATGAGGCTAATGAAAAGTTAGAGAAGATTCCTGATGGTGGATATACTCCAACCACAGGGGACCCTAGTAGAGGAACCCCTCCAAATAGAGTTGCAGACCCGGACAATCCAGATCCAATTGTAAATGGGGATCCTAATCCTGTAGTGAACCGAAACCCTACCACCGGTCAACCATACGACCCATCCACACAACCGCAAAATGTGCAGCCAGGATCTAAAGGTTATTATGTTGTAGCGGGTGTATTTGGTTCTCAAGCTAATGCTCAGAAATTGGTAAATAAATTGGGCGGACAAGGAATGAGTGCGAGTTATTTCCAAGACAAAGGAAATTTATTCCACTATGTTTATTTGTTGAAATTTAATACCTACCAACAAGCTGAAGCAGCTAAGAATTCTAAAATGAATGGTAGTTATTCTGGAGATCTTTGGATAAAGATTGTAGAATAATTAAAAATATAATCCAAAAAAAAAACCGCTTCAAGTTGAAGCGGTTTTTTTTTTTGGATTAAAGCTAAGCCCTTTTATTCAATAAGTTCTCGGCTTGTAAAAGATGTCGCTCCATATGCGCAATAATAAAAGCCATCGCATCGCCTCCCTTAAGTTTTAGGATTGGAATTAAACTTTTCACCTTAACAGATTGAAGATCCTTTTCTCCAATGGCGGCAATAAGTTTTTTAAATTGTTTGAGGTTCTCCATGAAATCCTGAAAAACAATATGATCAATAAGTTGACTGCCTCTTGTTTCTTGCAATTCTAAAGGGTCGGTTTTTTTGAATGTTTTCATTTTCATGGGTCTTTTACCATTTTTTGGTTCCATAGATTTCACCATTTTTTTTCCCATCCATGAAATTTTAAAACTTTCATTTTCGGTTGTTTCAGCTTTATCCCATTCTCTACCTAAAACCTTTAAATAATATCCATTCACTAAATTCAAATGCTCAAATACTTCCGTAATATTCCAGCTTTTTGGATCTGGCTTGTATTGAAGATCTTCACTTTCTAAATAATAAAAATTTGTCTCAATAGTTTTTTCCATTGCTTCTAATTTTTGAAGCATTGCTGATAAAAATTCTGATCTCGTATTCATTCTTCAAAAGTAGTTCAGGAAACTTCCCTAGACTAATATTTTATCTGGATCATTTCTAAATAAGCTCTTGTGAGTTCTTAAAGGCCATTTTAACATGCTCTTAAGAAACAGTTTACACCTTTCCTGCGTTAACTTTACACCTAAATAACGAATCTAATGGAAGTAGAAATAAACACCGAGGAAAAACAAATCAGTTTGGAAGAAAGAATTGTAGAGCATTATAAAAAACACCTTTTGGAGAATGGTGTTGAGCCCCCTAGCATTTACGCCTTTTGCAAAGATTTGGAAATAGAGGAAAGCGAGTTTTACGATTATTTTAATGATTTTCACCAATTAGCTGGAGTGTTTTGGGTCCATACTTTTAAGGATGTAAAAAATAGAATGGCTGCCGATGTAGAATTTGCTAATTTCTCCGTAAGAGAAAAGCTTCTTAGTTTTTACTATGGTTTTTTTGAAATGCTAAAAAAGAACCGCAGTTATGCACTATTAAGTTTTAGTGAATCCAAATCCATTTTAAATCATCAACCTAAAAATCTAAAGGTACTGAAGGAGGAATATATGGATTGGGCAAAGGACCTTGTATCCGAAGGAATTGCAAACGAAGAGATTGCTGGCCGCTTAAAAATTTCAGACACTTACAATAATATATTCTGGCTCCAATTGTTATTCCTTATTAATTTCTGGATAAAAGATGATAGTAGGGGATTTGAAAAAACAGATGTAGCCATTGAAAAATCGGTACATTTTAGTTTTGATCTCATTGAAAAAAATGCCCTAGATAGTGCAATCGACTTCGGTAAATTTCTTTTCCAGAACCGATGAAGGAACAAGATAAAATTCCCACAAGCAAACTTTCTCGAACAGGAAGTTTTTTGAAAACAGGAGCCAAAGTAGGAGGAAACTACCTTAAGTATTACAGTAAGAAAATAATAGGTGAAGGTAGCGAGGAAGAACTGCATAGGGACAATGCCAACGATATATATGATTCCTTAAGCAAGTTGAAAGGAAGTGCCCTTAAAGTTGCCCAAATGATGAGTATGGATGACGGGATATTGCCTGGAGCATTTTCCGAAAAATTTAGTCAAGCTCAATATTCTGCTCCACCTTTGTCTTATCCTCTTGTGGTAAAAACATTTAGAGACCAACTATCGAAATCTCCATCTGAGGTTTTTGAAAGCTTTTCAAAAAACGCACATGCCGCGGCTTCAATCGGACAGGTGCATAAAGCTGAACAAAATGGAAAATCACTGGCTGTAAAAGTCCAATATCCAGGAATAGCGGATAGTATTAGTTCAGATTTAAGGATTATAAAGCCCATTGTTAGTTCCATGTTTAAAATTAGCTCTGCGGAGTTGGATTACTACCTTCAAGAAATTGGTGCAAGGCTTATTGAAGAAACGGATTATAAGCTTGAATTAAAGAGATCCAAAGAAATTGCAAAATCTTGTGAACACATTAAAGGATTGGAATTTCCAGAATATTATTCAGAGTTCAGTTCCGAGAGAATTTTAAGCATGGATTGGTTATCTGGAAGTCATTTGAATGAATTCCTAAAATTAAATCCAGACCAGAAAACGAGAGACCAAATTGGACAGATTTTATGGGATTTTTATGATTTTCAAATTCATAAATTAAAAAGAGTACACGCCGATCCACATCCTGGAAATTTTTTATTGAGAAAAAATGGGACAGTGGGTGTTATTGATTTCGGTTGTATAAAAGAGTTTCCTGAGGATTTTTATTTGAATTATTTCAGATTAATGGAACCTGGAATTTCCCAAGATGATGAACGTTTTACCAAACTTCTTTTTGATTTAAAGTTTCTTCTTAAAGATGACTCTGAAGAGGAGGTAAGCTACTTCTCTAAAATGTTCCAAGAGATGCACGGTCTTTTATGCACCCCATTTTTTGCTGATGAATTCAATTTTGCCGATGAGGCCTATTTCCAAGAAATCTACGCCATGAGTGAAAGGTACTCCAAAGACAAAATAGTGAGAAAAGCAAAAGCTGCAAGAGGTCCGAAAGATAGTTTGTACCTAACCAGAACCTATTTTGGGTTGTATTCCCTACTTCACAAACTTGGAGCGAATGTGAGAACAAGATCTTTGGTAAACGAAATTTTCGATTGATAGAATTATAATTTTTCCTTCCAAAAGTCATTATTATGTAATGAAACTTTTAAAAAAAGGAAAATGAAAAAGATCAAAATTGGATTAATTGTTTTCGGCCTGGGGCTTTCTCCCGCTCTTTTTTCTCAAGATATTGCTCCCCATGCTTTGGGAATACGAATAGGAAGTGGAACTGGTTTTGGATCTGAAATTTCTTATCAGGCTTTTTTAAAAAATAATAAACGCTTGGAATTTGGAATAAGAATGAAGAATAATCAAGATTATAATGCCTATAAAATAAAAGGACTTTACGAATGGGTTTTTCCAATGCCTGGCGAATTTCAATGGTATGGGGGTTTAGGACTTTCAACAGGTGTAGTAAATTTTAATTCAACAGAAGGTCAGGGGAAAACTTCGAATTCATTGTTAGGCCTGGAATCTGTGCTGGGATTGGAATACTCCTTTATTAAGTCTGGAATGCCTATTCATCTGTTGATCGATTTAAACCCCAAATTGGATGTTCAGAACGAATATTTAAAATCGGGCTTTGCAATGGATGTTTCTTTTGGGATTCGGTATTTGTTTTGACAATTGCCTTGCACTCGGCCTTCCTTAAAACCTATAATAGGCCGTCAATTGGAAGGCATTTCCTCCTAGGTCATTTGCTGCTCTTATTCCTATATTATAATCCATGAAGGTATATCCTGTTTTTATGCCCCAGTAATTATATTTTTTGTTTCTCAGACTAAAGTCTAAACCTGCATTGATATTATACGTGTTTATGGAATAATTTACTGGTTCTTCATCCTCATTTTCTATGGGTTGGGAAATGTCTGTGATGAGGGATTCAAAACCAATTCCTCCGTAGGCACTTAATTTAAACTTTTTGATATAAAGTAAATCGTAAGAAAGGTAAACATTGAAGTTTATCCCAAAGGTTGCTTTGGTTAGCTCTGTACTGTCTGGGGTATTTATCCTAAAATCCCTTTTGTTAACTGGAACCATAAAATTAAGATTGCCGCCAATTGATGTGCGTTCGGAAATCAATACCTCCCCATTTACTCCTAGAACCGGAGAAATATCCATATAATCGGTTAATTTGCCTTGTGGAATCCAAGTTCCTAGAGATATGGCAAAGCCTCCTTCATTTCTGGTTTCTTGGAGGGTTTCTTTTCGCCATTCTTGGATAAAAGTGATGGAATCGTATTTTGGATTGTTGATTTCTTCTTCGATAAGAAATTCGCTTTTTTGAGAATAAAGGGACAAGAAAAAATGATTGAGGCCTGTCCAGTTTTTTTCCTTTAGCAGGTTTTGGGACCATGCTTTTGTCCAAGAGTCAAATTCGCTTCTTAGGGGTATGTATAGAAAGTAGGCCTTGTCATTTTCAAAGGTGTTTTGGTATCCAGAATATTGGGCTTCCAAAGTTCTTTCCTGAAAATTGGAAATAAAATATTCGTAATTGGATCCTATATCCTCTTCTTTAATTTCCCCCTCTTGAATGCTCATCAACACAAAAACTCTAAACACCGCTTCATTATATCCACATGTCTCAATCCAAAAATCAAGGTATTTACCTATGGAATCAATATCCTCAAAGCCAAAACCAGAAATAGCTTTTGCATAAGAAGGTGAATATTCTTCGCATTTATTTTGAGGGAGATTGAGAATGTCCCTTAATTCATCATTGTTTTGAGAAAAAAGGAAACTTGGTAGGGTGATTATTAGGAGTAAGAAAAAGGGTTTAGCCATGTTTATCGATAAGGCAATTATAATACCGAAACTAAGCTAAGAAAACCGAAAATGAAAATTACTTAAAACCAATTTCTGCAATAACTGGGAAATGATCGGATAGCTTGTTCTTCCCTACTTTAAAATCCAGGGTTTTTAATTCTTCGGAATGAAAAATATAATCGATTCGAAAAGGAATGGGACCGCGAACATATGTTTTCCCAAAACCTGTTCCCTCTGCCATATAGGTATCTTCCAGCAATAAATCAACCTGATGATATGTGAAGGATTGTGGAGTATCGTTAAAATCTCCGCAAACAATAACTGGGTAGGGACTGCTATTAATCGCTCGTTTTAAAGCTACTATTTGCTCAGCTCGTTTTTTAAAAGCTCTGTTTAATTGTTTAAATATTTTCAGAAAACCATCCTTTATTTCTTCCTGGCTGCCTTCGTTTGGTTTTTGTAGCCGTTGATAATCACCTGTTTCCAATCCTACAGATGCTAAATGAATATTTATGGCTCTTACCTTTTTTCCATTCCAATCAATATCCGCAAAAATAAATTGATTGTTGTAGGAAGATTGACTTTCACCTAAATCCATTAAATCCAATGTACCCGTATTTACAATTGGGTATTTAGAGAAAATACTTAGTCCATAATTACCACTCACATTGGTAGGTTTTACAAAACTGTAATTAAAACCAAAATCGGGAGTGATTTTTCCTTTGTAATATTCCTGAACCATAAAAATATCAGGCTTTTCAGTATCTACCTCCTTTTTTATTTTGTTCGGAACACCTTCCTCAGGAATCCATTGGTAAGAATTAAACATCCTTACATTATAAGTCATCACTTTTAATTTCTTTGTGTTGGTGATTAATTCGGTGTTATTGCCAAATTTATAGAGCTTGGCAAAATGTCCAAATCCAACCAAAATTGAAAGAAGGGAAAGGATAAATTTTATTCTTAAACGAAGCGCCCAATAAAAAACAAAGAGAATATTAATCACAAGTAAAATGGGATAGGCCAATCCGAAAAAGGCAAAAATGCTCAAAGTATTTGGAGGGATATAAAAGGCCAAGTAAGAGGCCAGAAGTCCAAGGGCCACAAAAATATTAAGACCATAAAGTAGACCGCTTAAAAAAGATCTTTTTCTAGCCTTTGCCATATTAGTCTTTTCCAAATTTAAAAAGAAAGTCCTTTTCTGCTTTGGACAGACTTTCGTAACCCGAACGACTAATTTTATCTAAAATTTCGTTTACCTCCTCTTGTTCTTTATTGGATCGAACAACTTTCATTTTTGAATCCGAGCTCCTGGATTTAGAGTTTTTTGAATTCGAATAGACCTTTTTAATTTTTGATTTTGGCTTAAACCAATTGGCGATATTATCCATGAATTTTCCAAAACCAGCAGTAATATCTCTTCCTTTTTGAAATTGACGAATGGAAACATAACCAAATATGGCTCCACCAAAATGGGCTAATAAACCGCCTGCATTGTTGCCTTCTGGAAAGAACATTAAATCCTTAACAATGGAAAATAATACTATCCATAATAACCTTACCCTAAGGTTAAATGGTAGAGTGATTTCAGCATTGGGAGCATAAGTTACTAAGGCAACGGCTACTCCCATTATGGCTCCGGAAGCCCCTCTGTTTGTGGCAAATCCTACAGCATCCGTAAAAGCAGGAAAAACATTATAGGCAATCATGTATAAAAGTCCACCGGAAATCCCACTAAGAATAAAAGTGCTTAAAAGCCTTTTTCCGCCTAGGTATGTAACGAATGTTCTTCCAAAAATGTAGAAGAAAAGCATATTCCATAGGATATGGCCAAAATCTGCATGTCGGAACATATAAGTAAAAAGTGTCCAGGGCCTTTTGATAAATTCTGAAAGGTTACTGGGTAAAATAGTGTAGAATTCAAATCCTACTGCGGTGTTAATTTTAAACAAATAATCCAACAAGGCCAAAAACCAAAAGAATACAAAAATGGCAACATTGATGAAGATCAGTTTGATCATTGCATCGCCATTTTTATAGAGATCTACTATTTTATCTTTTAAACTCGGGCCTGTCATTTTGTATTTATCGCTTGTTTTTTTGTTGCCAGTATTTTATTAGGATATAACCGATAAGCATTCCACTTAGGTGGGCCACATGGGCAATATTATTATTCGGATCATTCTGGATAGCATTAAGTAATTGAATTGCTCCCAAGCCCGCCACAAAGTATTTAGCCTTGATAGGAATTAAAAAATATAAATGGATTTTGGATTCAGAAAACATCATCCCAAAGGCCATTAATATTCCGTAGATAGCTCCGGAAGCTCCTACCATTCCTCTATTTATACTTCCTAAATAGGATGCCAACAATGGGGTTTCACTCCAATTATTTCCCGATTGAACCATTTCATTGAGTCCCTTTTCTGATATTCCATAAATCTCAATCAAATCGGGCCCAATAAAAAAAGTAGCCTGTATATAATTAAATAAGGTATAAAGTAAACCAGCTCCAATCCCGGAAAGCATATAATAGATTAAAAATCTTTTGCCACCCCAATAATTTTCCAGAGCCGATCCAAACATCCAAAGGGAAAACATATTAAAGGCCAAATGGAAAATATCTTGACTCGAATGCATAAACATATGAGTAACAATTTGGTAGGGACGGAAATGCGGGGAAGAAGGATTGTACAGACCAAGGAGGTCATTGAGATTGGTCTGGTTGTTTGTGGTGGCTAGCATTATATAATTAGCCACAAAAAACAAGGCATTGATGATCATTAAATTCTTAATTACCTCTGGTAATACGCTAAATCCTCCTGGTCTTTGGTTCATTAATTAAATGATTTATCAATATCCGCAACTCCTAAATTTACAATTACCGCCTTTCCTCCTACACTTATGTTGGGGCTGACACATGCGAATAACTCATCAACTAAATGTTGCATTTCCTTTTGTTCCATTTTCTTGCCAGTTTTTAAAGCTGACACTTTGGCCATTATCTTGGCTATATATTCAAGTTGTACTTCCTCAGCGGATGACTTAAAATCTTTTTCATTTTCAATAAGTTGCTCAAAAACTGAACTCAATGAAGATTCTTCCATTTCTAAGGGAATCCCGTTTACAATAATTTCGTTTTTTCCAAATTCATCAACATCAAAACCTAAGGAAGATAATTTAGGTATAAAACTTTGGATAAGACTAAAGTCCGAAGGGTTAAAAGAAAGCGTTTGTGGAAAAAGTAATTGTTGACTCGCACTGCTATGGCTAGTAATTGACGCCGAAAAACGTTCGAACAAAATTCGTTCATGAGCCCTTTGAATATGGATCATTATAACTCCATCGCCATGGTTGGTGAAAATGTATTTTTTTCCAATTTGACTATAAGTTTTGGTTTCCACCATAGGCTCATTGTCCAATGCCAATTCGGATTGCTCGTCCAAATCGGAGCCAATTTCTGGAAGCTGATTCATCAAACTTTCCCAATCTTGGTTTTCATTTTGTGTGGATGGAGGTCTTACCGAGCTAAATCCTGAATTAGTTTTTCGCCTATCATTAAAGGGATTAAAGCTTGGATCCACTGTAATTCCGGGGCTAGGGATTTGACTTCCTTCTGGCAATGGAGCAATATTAAACTGAGGATCAGTATCAAAATCTAAACTTGGAGCAATATTGTATTGGCCCAGAGCATGTTTTACAGCAGTTCTGATAATGGTGTGAATTGCCCTTTCGTCCTCAAACTTAATCTCAGTTTTTGTAGGATGAATATTTACATCAATTTCTTCAGGATCACACTGTACAAAAGCAACAGCTATAGGGAATTCTCCATGCATAAGTAAACTTCGGTAAGCTTCTCTTACAGCTGCCTGCAAAGACCTATCTTGCACCCACCTATTTTGCGCGTACAACCAAATACTACGTGCATTCCCTACCGTGTTATTGGGAGCAGCCAAAACAAGCTTGGCAGTAACCCCTTCACACTCACCAACACCTTCATACATTGTCTCTTGCCCAAGCACCTGGCAAACACGCGCGCTTAAATT
>CAKZNE010000258.1 GCA_937129395.1 uncultured Cryomorphaceae bacterium
ATTAAGGCAAACATGGTCTGGAGGATTTTACTCCTTCATTTTTTGGATTCCCTTGGTTCTCATTGGATTTCATCCAGTTATGATATTGGTTCAAATGTCCATAAGCCTGCTTTATCAATATTGGATTCATACCGAAATGATCGCCAAAATGCCTAAATGGTTTGAAGCTATTTTTAATACACCCAGTCATCATAGAGTCCACCATGCCACCAACCCCCAATATTTGGATCGAAACCATGCCGGGGTTTTTATTATTTGGGACAGACTTTTTGGGACCTTTGAACCCGAAGTGGAAAAGCCGGTTTATGGTTTGGTTAAAAATATTGACACTTATAATCCAATAAAAATTGCTTTCGCAGAATGGCTGGTAATGGCGCAGGATTTTTTTAAATCCAAAACAACATTGATTAATAAATTCAAGTATTTACTAAAACCTCCGGGCTGGAGACATGATGGAAAAAGTGTTTTGTCATCAGATCTACGAAAAGAGTGGGAAGATAAAAAGTAAAATTGCTACTTGCGAAAATGACAATTCAATTTTTCTAAAATCGACAATTCCTGCTTTGCTATCCTTAGCTTTGCCCAAATTCAATTTTCCTCGATTGATTTATTAAAAGAAAACAGATCAAACTATATGACCAATAATGATATAATAAGGCGGGTTCGCTACATTTTTGATTACAATGACCCCAAAATGATTTCTGTTTTTAAGCATGTCGATTTTACGGTAAGTCGAGCGGAAGTAAGCTCATGGTTAAAAAAGGATGATGACCCACTATTGGTTGAAATTGGTGATAAGGAATTGGCAAGTTTTCTCAATGGATTAATAATAGAAAGAAGAGGAAAAAGAGATGGGCCCGTGCCAGTTGCTGAAGATCCATTAACCAACAATATGATCCTCAGAAAACTCCGTGTTGCTTTGGACTTAAAGTCTGACGATATTTTAGATTTATTCGCAGCCATCGACAAAAAAATAAGCAAACACGAACTGAGTTCCTTTTTCCGAAATCCGGATCATAAATCCTATAGGCCTTGCATGGATCAGTACTTGAGGAATTTTTTGCATGCCTTGCAAACGAAGTATAAGAAGATTTAAATTATTAAAACATGGCTCTGAAAGCAGAAATTGAAAAGACTTTTAAGACTTATTTAGGCGCCTTATTCAGTCAAGATTATGAGCTGTTGTTTTCTTTATTGTATGAAGAAGATGTCCATCGGTTTAGAAATTCAATTCTGGAATTTTCTGTCAAAATGGATAAATTTGGCGAGAATCAGGATTTTTTACAAAAGCTGGGGTATCGATCCATCGAAGAACTGGAAAGCCTTTCTATTTTACAATTTATGACTGCCATTTTCAAACTTATTTCCTCCCAAATTGGAAAAGAAGGCTTGAATAAAATGGTTGGTGAGTCCCTGATAACCAATATTATTGAGTCTGACAATTATGTCGAAGTCGAGTATCAACATCCGGTTTTTTTTATGGATGAATGGTTAAAGCATGAAGGTCAATTGCATATGATTAAATCCAAGAGTCAATGGAAAATATTTTTCAAATCTGGCTTAGAGGAGGGACTTCAAAGATTTCAAAAGGAAATTGACGATTACCAAAATCGGAAAGAAAAGGACAATTTTGATTCCCAAAATCATGAGGGAGATCTTATTCCGTTTACGTTAAAAGGTTATAAAAATTTTGCGACAGGAGAAATTGTTATTGAACCAAGGTTTAAGGATGCTGGAGATTTTTCGAATGGTCTCGCTCCTGTTCAAATAATGAGGAAATACGGATATATAAATACCAGAGGTGATTTAGCCATAAAATGTCAATTTATTGAAGCTCGAGAATTTTCACAAAAACTGGCAGCCGTAAAAATGAAAATTGATGACGGATCGGAACTTTGGGGCTTTATAAACAAAAAAGGGAAAACGAAAATTGACTTCCAATATGAAAATACCGGTCATTTCAAAAATGGCCTGTGCCCAGTAAAAAAAGGATCTAAATGGGCTTATATCAACAAAAAGAATGAAAAAATCACACCCTTTAAATTCCATAATGCCGACAGTTTCAATTTTGGATCTGCCTATGCCCAAATTTACAATTCGAAAGGCCTAGTAATTGAATATCATATCGATAAAAAAGGGAATATTACAAAAATGGAAGAATAGGTTTTTACTTAAAACTATATTCCTTTCAAAAGGATCCCAGCAAAATTTAATATTTTGGTACCGACCTTAAAAACTCCACCAATTTAGTGTCAAATAAACATTAGGCAGAAAAATGAATATCAAAAAGAATCTTTCGCATTTTTTACTGCTTTTGCTTTTAGGATCTGTGTCCATTCTTTCCTTTCAGATTTATAAACTAGAAACAAAAAATCGCGTTTTTAAGTCCGACCTTACAGAATTGTATGATATTAAATACGGAATGTTCAATGTTGATATTTGGAAAGAAAAGATTGCAATAATTATAGGTTCCAAAGTTGAAGAGCTGGAAATAACCGAGGAAAACCGTGAAGCAAACCGAATAAAAATTATCCGCTTACTAGAGAATATTATCAGCGATTTTGAAAGTAATTATAAAGAGCGAAATCGAAAGAACGCCAGTTTTGGTATTTCTCTAAAAAACATTGGGGCCGATGTTTTTGACATATTTAAAAGTATTAAAACCGATATTCCAAATATTACTGATGAAATCCTAGACTTTTTAGAAGAGGAAGAAAATCGTGAGCAGATCAAAAATTATATACTTTCCAATCTCGAGAATTATAGAAATGAAACTTTCCAAAAAGTAGACTATACCGAATATAGAAGAATCCTTAGCAGCTACTCTGCCCTATCTGCAGCAAATGGTAAGGAAATTATTTTGGGCAAAAAACTGGCCTTGGAAGACAAGATAATTTTTCGCGGATATATTATGTCGGCCCTATTTATAGTAATTTTCTTTTTCCTCCTTTTCCTAAAAAACAAAAGCAAAACAGACATCCTCCTATTTTCCATAATTGCTATTGTATTTTTAATAATGGGCATTTCCCTCCCAATGATAGATATCGATGCGCGGATCAAACTAATGGAATTCAGACTTTTAGGCGAAAATATATCCTTTAGTGACCAGGTCTTGTATTTTAAGAGTAAGAGCATTTTGGAAGTCGCCAATACAATGTTATACCAAAATGAAATAAAGATTTTCCTTGTGGGATTATTGGTTTTACTTTTCAGTGTTTTGTTCCCAGTTTTTAAAATGATTTCTACCATTCTATTGGTTTTCAAAAACACCTTGAAAAATAATTTGATCATCAATTTTATGGTTTTCAAAAGTGGAAAATGGTCTATGGCCGATGTTATGGTGGTGGCTATTTTTATGTCTTATATTGGATTTACAGGTATTATCTCCAACCAATTATCTCAATTGGAGGACATTTCAAGTAGTTTAAGAATCCTTACCAGCAATGAATCAGATCTTCAAAATGGTTTCTTCTTTTTTGGAGGATTTGTGATTTTGGGAATCGGTATTTCTCAGATCATTTCTTCTAAGTTGAAAATTACAACTCAAAAGCCTAGAATTTAATAAAAACCAAATTCTGCCAAAAGAATAAGTATTTCCGCTTTTTGTTGCCTTCCATAAAACCAATTGCCCTTAGTTTTGATTTCTCCAAAATCAAAGAATAAATGAAACTAATTGAATATACTGTCCAATGGGCAAAAGGTGAAATTTTTGAAGGAATGTGCATCGCCATTGTTGGGCTTTTTACCCTTGTCTGTTCCTTTTTAATTTGGAAATACGGAAGCACCCTCAATGCAAAAGCTCTAATCATTCCCACACT
>CAKZNE010000259.1 GCA_937129395.1 uncultured Cryomorphaceae bacterium
AGAGCATCTCATTTTTTAGAGTTTTGATATCAGCTATGAGTTGGCTGACAGATGCCTTGTTAAGTCCGTTGTAGATGCCTCGAATGTGTCTGTTCTGATCTACCAGTACAAAGTTTTCAGTATGCAAAAACTCATCTTCCGTTTTGTTAAGCCCCTGATCTTCTTCCACAAAATATGATTTCCTCCCGAGATCGTAGATCATTTTACGATCTCCCGTGAGCAGGTGCCACTTCTCTGCTTTCACCCCTTTAGCTTCTGCATAGTTTTGCAGCAAATCCACATTATCAATCTCCGGAGTCACGGAATGGGAGAGGAGCATTACAGCATCATCGTCCAGAAAAGCCTCCTGTAATCTTGCCATATTGGTGGTCATCTTCGGGCAAATTCCCGGACAGGTCGTAAAGAAAAAATCGGCCACATAAATTTTGTTTTTAACATCTTTTTGGCTCACGGTATCACCTAATTGGTTTACAAGTTTAAAATCAGGGATTTTATGGAAATTGATAAGGGAGTCCGAATTTGGTTTATACCAATGGGCTGTAAAGTCGGGGCCATTGTAAAATGGCAAAAATTCAGTTCTGCTTGATTTTGTTTCTTCCGTGGCTTGATGGCAACTGCTAAAAAGGAATGTTATAGAGATAAAAAATAGAAACTTAAACTTCATCTTATTCGGTTTGTGCTTAGACGCCGCTAAAGATAATTTCTTGCCTTGATTTTTGAAATTTCTAGTTAGGAGAATTTACAACTGCTGGCTTTTGATCTTTTGTAAAAGAATCTTTGTTTTTAATTTTCAAGTAAAAAAGATCTTCAAAATTGGAATAGGTAGGACCATAGCCTTTTAGGTTTTGATCCATGAAGGTTCGGATAAGTTTGAGATGCTGACCATAGTATTCAACTTGACTTTTGAATTCCAAGGCATCAGCCTGGGTAAATTGTTGTCTATAAATTAGTCTGGAGCTGTAATAGGAAGCATAAGATTCATGAACAAATTCTTTTTTACAGCTTGCAAAAATCAGTTGTGGACTTTGTATTGGTTGGAAAAAATCGAAGGACAGGGGTGTTTCTTCACCCGCATTTGCAAACATTAAAATCGGAAGATTGTAATTGCTGTAATTGTTCATGATATTGCCACAAAGTCTTGGCCATTTTGCCTTTACTTGTTTTCGGCTCCAAAGCTCGAGTGTGGTTTCCATAGATACAAAAGCGGAAACTTTATCATGATTTGGCAAAAGTGAAAAACCAATTTGTCCACCCCAACTATGGCCAATAAATCCAATTTTAGCAGTGGAGTCTAGATCTTGGGCAAAATTAATTACAGATTCACTTAATCGGGTATCGTAGGGATCATTTTTAGTAAACCCATAAGGTTTGTTTTCATAGGGCAAATTGAAATTTCCAGCAATTACGATATATCCATGTGAAGCTAAATATTCGGCCATTACATGATTGTCGAAGGCAGAACCGCGGGAACCATGGTGGTAAATAAGTACGGGAAAATGTTGATTGGATTTTAAATCAGCTTCGTGACTTAAACTTTTTGTTTTTTTTATATAACTCAATAAAACAGCAGAACCTAGAAGGGGATAGCTGATTTCATCAAAATGGATATAATCTTGCCTTAGGATATTATTTTCATAATAGGCGTCGAATTTATTGATTAAATCAGCCTCAATTTCAGCAAAATTTGAATTAAGGTTTTTCGATTTGTGAAAGTCTTCAAACTTAAGAACCGGAGAATTTGGTTTTTTCTTTAAAGGATGCCATATTTTTAAAAGAATTGGGGTTCCTCCAGAATAGGATTTGTATTGATAATTTATTTCTTCTTGAATAATAAGGCTATCGGTAAAACCCACAGAATATTTCCCAAAATCCAGTTTTTCGTATTGAATATTGCCTTGCGAATAAGCGCAATACAGCCCAAAACTTAAAAAGATGGATAGAAACAACTTCATTTTTCCCAATTGAATGGAGTAAAGATCTAATAATAAACGCTATGCAGGCATTATTTTCGTAAAGAGACAACTTTTAATCGGTAAGAGGGGCAAGCACACTTTTATTTGTAAAAAGTAGCGGCATTATTTAGGATTTCAAGTATGGTTTCTACTTCCAAATCCAATTCTGGATTAACCAATAAGCGCTTCATTTTAGACCTTTCGCCTTGTTGTAATTTTGGGTGACTTATTTGATTTCCCTTTACAATTAAAATATAAGGCCAATTCGTTTTCTTATCCTTCCAAAAATAACAAAATGGTTTTGTGTTTAAAGTGAAGCATGGCATTTTGTATTTTAAGACATGCTGTAATTCGGGTTGAAAGTCCATCAATAAGCTTCGAAGGGCTAGAAAACAAGATTTTTCTGGCTCTTTTTGTCTTTCATAAAATTCATCTACTTCTCTTAACACAGCCTAGAAATCAATTTTTACTTTTTCATTATTATTCACTGCTGCCAAACCAATTTCCAATTCAAAGTTTTGAGCTTTAAAGTGGTCGCGTCTTTCCCTTTTGTTTTGGATTCGTTCTACGCTCCGGCTAAACCTTCGCAGGTCTTCCTTATTTTTCAATATTAATCCTGGCACCTCCACAGAATTTCCATTATCATCTTTTGCAACCATAGTAAAATAGGAAGAATTACAATGTTTGGTTTTACCAGATTGGATGTTTTCAGATTCCACCCGTATTCCTATTACCATTGAAGTTTTGCCAACATAATTCACTTGAGCTTTCATACTTACCAATTCGCCAACTTCTATGGGGTGTAGGAAATCCACTGTGTTTACCGAAGCAGTTACACAGTAATTTTGGCAATGTTTGGAGGCACAGGCAAATGCCACAGAATCCATCAAAGCCAAAATATGACCACCGTGAATCTTCCCTGAAAAATTAGAATTGGAAGGCGACATCAATTCAGTTATTTGAACCCTAGATTCCTTGGAGGTTTTAAAACTATCTTTCATAAAAGCAGAATTTATTCAATGTCAAAATCAAAATATTGATCCGGATAAGGTTCGTTTTTTAATGTAAAATGCCACCACTCTTGAGGGAGGTGAACAAAACCATTTTCCTCCATTGTTTTTTGCAAGAGCATTCTATTGTTGTACTGAAGAGGACTTAAACTACTGTCTGAAGGCCAAGAAATGGGACCAAAAAAATCATAGGTACTCCCCATATCCAGTTCCTCTTTCGATTGACTATAAATCAAGGTTAAATCTATTGTACTTCCCCTGCTATGACCAGATTTGGCTGCTATATAACCTTCCTTAAAAAGCTCTGATTTTGGGATGGAGGGATAAAATTCCTTTTTGTTTAGGGTGTCTTTTAAATCTTTCGCCCATTTTACAAAATGATCAACAGCTTTTTGTGGCCTATAAGCGTCAAAGATTTTAAGCTCATAACCACTTGGTTTCAATTTTTTTTGAACTTTCCGAAGTGCCTTTGCCGCTGGTAAACTGAGAATCAAACTATCGCTTTGGTAGCCGTCAATTTGTTTTCCGATGAAGTTATGGTTTCCAAAATATCGGGCTTCTATAATAATATCAGGAATAAGCTTTTGTATTTGAATAAACCCTTCAGGCGGATAGTTTTTTTCTTTCGATGTAGCACTTTCACTGCAAGACAGCAATCCGAATATTAAAATACTTAAAAGAAATACCTTGTTTAAGGATTTGAAATTTAAGGTGGACACTATTTAAAGTTGGTTTTTTATTTCAATAAGAGCTTGTCTCAAGTTTTTTAGTCTTTCCACAATTTCGGCATTTTGGGCGGTGTCCTCCATATTGGTTCTCATTTTTGTTTGGGCGCCCTTAAGCGTAAATCCTCTTTCCTTTACTAAATGATAGATAACCTTAAGATTGTCGAAATCCTTTTTGGTAAATAAGCGATTTCCTTTTTTATTTTTTTTAGGTTTTAAAATATCGAATTCCTTTTCCCAAAATCGTATTAAAGAAGTGTTTACCTCAAAAAAACGCGCCACCTCACCGATGCTGTAATATCTTTTTTCAATTTCTTTTTCGTCCAATGACATTAATCGAAAGATTGGTTAGCCTGACTAGCAAGATCGATAATTTTACTAAACTCTTCGGGGGATAATTCACCGTAATAATAGTTTACCGGATTCATTTTTCTTCCACCTCGATGCACTTCGTAATGAAGGTGTGGACCGCTAGATCTTCCTGAATTTCCAACATAACCGATAATTTCTCCTCGTTTTACTTTTTGGCCTACGCGAACGTTGTATTTATTTAAATGAGCATAAATAGTAAGGTAATCATAGCCATGATCGATTCGTATATGTCTTCCAAAACCACTGGCTTTGCTATCCGCTCGGGTAATTACTCCATCACCAGTAGCATAAACTGGAGTCCCAATATCAGCTGTGAAATCCATACCGTAATGCATTTTTGGCGCTTTGGTAAAGGGATCCAATCGCATTCCATATCCAGAGGCCATTCTTCTTAAATTTTCATTTGCAACTGGTTGAATAGCAGGAATAGCTTTTAAAAGCTCTCCTTTATTTTCGGCCAACTTTACTATATCATCAAAAGATTTTCCTTGAATATATATGGACTTACTAAGCCTGTCAATATTTTTTGTAGTCTCTTTTATCAATTTACTATGGGTGAATCCATCTAATTTGTCATAGCGATTTACGCCACCATAACCAGCTTGCCTTATTTCAAAAGGAATGGGATCTGCTTCAAAAACAACGCGATAAATATTGTTATCTCGGTTTTGCAATTCTGCAATTACCGCATGGTCTAATTCAGCTCTTTCATTGAGGATTTCATATTGAAGAACTAGATTGTCAATATCCCTTTGAAGGCTTTTTTCTTTGGGAGAATCAATAAAGAAATAAACCAAAACCATCATTATCGCCCCCATGGCCATGGAGGAAAGTAAAAACACGGAAGTTTTCTTTAAACGATAGTTCGCATTCTTTTCAATCTTTCGATAGGAAAGAGTACGAGGATCATAATAGTATTTTACCTTAGCCATTCTGCTTTATTTCCTACTTTTGGCGCTCGAAAATATTCTCATTTGTCGCCAATTGTTTTGCTAAAATAGCGGAAAAGTTGCTTTTTCCGAATGAGAATGGAAATCGAAACAAACATTTTTTTGTTGAATAGCTATGAATCAGCCACAAAGTTGGACATCCAAGGAGATTAGAAAAACATTTTTAGATTTTTTCGAATCCAAAAAACATGCTCTTGTTGCTTCCGCTCCAATAGTAATAAAAGACGACCCTACATTGATGTTTACCAATGCTGGGATGAATCAATTTAAAGATGCCTTTTTAGGTAATTCCATTGTAAAAGAGGTACGTGTTACTGATACTCAAAAATGTTTGAGGGTAAGCGGAAAGCATAATGATTTGGAAGAAGTAGGTCATGATACCTACCATCATACCATGTTTGAAATGCTGGGTAACTGGAGTTTTGGAGATTATTTTAAAAAGGAGGCTATTACTTGGGCTTGGGAATTACTTACTGAAGTTTATAAACTTGATAAGGATAAACTTTATGTAACCATTTTTGAAGGAGATACCCAAGATGGATTGGAAAGAGATACTGAAGCTTTTGACACCTGGAAACAATTCGTAACTGAGGATAAAATTCTTGATGGCAATAAGAAGGATAATTTTTGGGAAATGGGGGAAACTGGACCATGCGGACCAGCTTCAGAAATCCATATTGACCTAAGAAGCGAAGCCGAAAGAAGGGCTGTTAATGGTGCGGAATTGGTAAATCAGGATCATCCACAAGTAGTGGAAATTTGGAATCTTGTTTTTATGGAATTTAACCGTTTAGCAGATAAATCATTGATAAAATTATCGGCCAAACATATTGACACAGGAATGGGTTTTGAACGTCTTTGTATGGCGCTTCAAGGGAAAAAATCGAACTATGATACAGATGTTTTCAGCCCCTTAATCCAAAAAATTGAGGTTTTATGTTCTGTTAAATACGGTGAAAATGAAAAGCAAGATATCGCCATGCGAGTTATTGCAGATCATGTTAGAGCCGTTGCTTTTGCTATTGCAGATGGCCAGTTACCTTCCAACAGTGGGGCGGGTTATGTTATCCGTAGGATTTTGAGAAGAGCCATTCGCTATGGATTTTCCTATTTGAATAAAAAAGAGTCTTTTATTTTTGAATTGGTTAAGGTTTTAGCCAAGGAAATGGGAGATTTCTTTCCAGAGATTTTGGCACAAAAAGGTTTGGCTTCCAAAGTAATTCACGAAGAAGAGAATTCTTTTTTAAGAACCGTGGAACAAGGATTAAATAGGTTGGATCAGATTATTGATGAAGCCGGACAAAGCAAACTTATTGAAGGACTAAGAGTTTTTGAATTATACGATACTTTCGGATTTCCACCAGATCTTACTGCTCTTATTTTAGGAGAGAAAGGCTATTCTTTTCATGAGGAGGATTATAATAAAGAAATGGAAGCTCAAAAGGAGAGAGCCCGAAATGCTTCCAAGCAAGATAAGAGTGATTGGATAATAATAAGTGAAGACGATAAAGAAGAATTTATTGGCTACGATCATATTTCTGCCCAAATAAAAATTACCCAATACCGAAAGGTTGTTAGCAAGGAAAAGGAATTTTTTCAATTGGTTTTTAACCTTACTCCTTTCTACCCTGAAGGTGGTGGTCAGGTTGGAGATACCGGTTGCATTAGTGCTGATGGTAAAAAAACTTATATCCTTGACACTAAAAAAGAACATGGTTTAATTATCCATTTTTGCAAGGAATTACCTGAGAATTTAAAACTAAAATTCCATGCTGAGGTTGATGAAACTAAAAGGTTAAAAACAGCGTATAACCATAGTGGGACTCATCTTTTACACCAAGCCTTACGTGAGGTTTTGGGAACTCATGTGGAGCAAAAAGGAAGTTTGGTAAATCAAGATCATTTAAGGTTTGATTTTAGCCATTTTGCGAAACTTAGTCCAGAAGAATTGGAAAACATTGAAGACCTAATTAATTCTAGGATTAGAGAAAATATTCCCTTAAACGAATTTAGAAGCATCCCAATTGATGAAGCCAGGGAAATGGGAGCAATGGCTCTTTTTGGTGAAAAATATGGAGATCTAGTTCGTGCCATAAAATTTGGAGATTCCGTGGAACTTTGTGGGGGAATCCACGTAAATGCTACAGGTGAAATTGGGCTTTTGGTAATTGCCTCAGAATCTGCCGTGGCAGCAGGAGTAAGGAGAATTGAAGCTTTTACCGGTAAAAAGGCCTTGGATTATTTAAAAGGAAAAGCTTCTGTTTTAAAGAATATTCAGTTGGAAATGAAAACCAAAAATGATCCTTTGGCTTCTATCACCAATTTAAAAAATGAAAACAGTAAGCTGAAAAAGGAAATTGATGATTTGCTTCGTCAAAAAGCGGGATCAGCAAAAGATGAATGGTTGGCAAGAGCAGAAAATAAAGGCGATTACCAATTGATAATTGAAAAAACGGGATTGGCTGGAAATGCTGTAAAGGATATTCTATTCCAATTAAAAAATGAAAAGGATATTGCAGCCGTTATTGGTATTGAAATAGACGGAAAGGCGCAAATTGCAGTCGCATTTTCTGATGAACTGGCGAAAAAGAATGATTGGCATGCGGGCAATATGGTTCGCGAATTGGCTAAGGAAATTTCAGGCGGCGGTGGCGGCCAAGCATTTTTTGCAACTGCTGGAGGAAAAAACCCAAAAGGATTGGATAAAGCTTTGGAAAAAGCAAAGGAATTGTTTTAAAAAAAACGAATCATGATAAAGAAAATAAGTCTTATTGCCATGCTGTTTTTAAGTGCTATCGCATATGCCCAACCAGGAGATGAGGATGTGGTTTATTTTACGGATGCTAAGGTGAAACATTCCAGATTCAGTATTGTGTTTTTAGGAAACCCAAATTATACAGACAGACGTTTGATTAACGATGAAATTCCTAGTGGAGGAGGTTTTGATTTACCTTCTGAGAATGCGGATGGAGGCTTCCAATTGAACTATAACTTAGACCTGATGTATTCCATTGGGCCGTCCTTCGATGTTGGGATTGGCTTTGGAAGATCTACCGCCTATTTTGAGGTTAATGACATTTCGTATTACCAAAACAGAGCGGATACCGTTAACGCGAATTTGGCCGTAAGAACAGGAATGTACACCGTCCCTATTAAATTCAATTTTAATACAACCGTAACAGATTTATGGGATTTGGAAGTGGTTCCCGGTGTGGAATTGAACTTTTTTAATGTGTACGACCAAATGATTACTCCCGATGGAGAGGAAGAGGTAAAAACAGATTTAAGTTCCTTGGTTGAAAGTTTTAATTACTCCGTAAATCTAAGTTTAGGAGGTACCTATAAACTTTCAGATAGTTGGGGATTGGTAATCCGTGGAAACGTTCGTTATTTATTAAAACCCATTATTGAAGAAAGTAATTTTCCTCGTGAGACCATTTATAATTTTGGTGGTAATATCGGATTGAAATACGATTTCTAGAGAACTATTTTACCAATACAGCTTCCACTACATCTTGAACCGCACTGCCATCATCTGCAGTGAAATTTAGGCTAATCTGACCAAAATTTGCGTTGGCACTTCCGCTTCCAGAAAAGATTATGTTTTCGGAAGTTTGGCTGGGAAAAGTCAAACTAAAGCCACCACTGATGGTCGCTTGTATGGCTGTTCCAGTTTGGTAAAGGTTGTTTATAATAATGGAATTTTCACTGGGACCAGCACTAATATTCACCTCGTAAAACTGAGGTGAATTTACCCCAGTTTTTTCATTACAATCCCAAATGCCAAGGTATTCAGCTTGATAGTCTTGAGTAGTAGGATCGGTATCTGTTTCACAAGAAACAAACAGGCTCGAGGCCAATACCAATCCGATTCCATATTTAAAACTCCTCTTCATTAATTACTTTTCTTCGCTTTTTATTTTTGCCAAATGGTTCTCATTCAGTTGTTTAATAACTCTTTTGGAGATGTTCAATTCTTCATTGGCACTTTGCACAAAGTTGGAAGCGTCATAAGTAAGAACATAATCCAAACCTAATTCTTCTCTTACTTCCTTAACTGCAACTTCCATTTCCTCTCGGATCAGTTTGAAAACCTTTTCTTGTTCAATTTGCAATTCATTATCCTTTTGCCTGGCATAGCCTTCAAGCTGTTGTTGGCGAGCACCTAATTCTTGCTGGGCAGTTTGTCGACGTTGCTCACTAATGGAAGCAGCATTTTTTTGAAAAATCATTACCTCCTCTTGAAAGGCCGCACCTTTTTGAGCCAAATCATCATCAATCACTTTTTTCTGAGCTTCTAAACCTTCCAAAAGCTCCTTGTAAAAAGTGTAATATTCTGCCACGGAATCCGGAACTACATATCCGATTTTTACGCTTGGAAAATCTGAATTTTCTTGTTGAGATGTTTCGCTAACCCCGGGGCTAGGTTTAAAAAATAAATATCCAACTCCTATAAGTGCTAAAACACTTAAAATAGTATTAACTCCTTTCATTCTATTGATTGCTGTTTAAGCCGCAAAACTAATATAATTTGCAGCTATATTCTAGTAAACGTAAAAATTACAATTAGGTTGGGGAAATATTAAATCAGATCTGATAAATCGCCTTCCACCAAATTCGGAAGTGTGATTTTTAAACCTGGGGTTCTTTCCATTTCTCTTTTAATAGCAAAAATGGCGGGTTCGTTTCTGGCCCAACTTCTACGAGCAATTCCGTTATTTACATCATAAAGTAGCATGCTTTTTAATCTTCTGTCCGCATCCACACTTCCGTCCAATAACATTCCGAAACCTCCATTAATAACTTCGCCCCAACCTACACCGCCTCCATTGTGGATGCTTACCCAAGTGGCTCCTCTAAAACTATCGCCAATTACATTTTGGATGGCCATATCTGCTGTAAAGCTAGAACCGTCATAAATATTGGAGGTTTCCCTATAAGGTGAGTCGGTTCCTGAAACATCATGGTGATCTCTTCCTAAAACTACGGGTCCAATTTTCCCTTCGGCTATAGCCTGATTAAATGCTTCTGCAATTTTTATTCTCCCCTCACAATCCGCGTATAAAATACGGGCCTGAGAACCTACAACCATTTTATTTTCACCCGCCGCTTTTATCCATTGGATATTATCCTTCATTTGTTGGGTAATTTCAGTTGGAGATGTTTCCGAAAGCTTCATTAAAACTTCGCTCGCCAAAGAATCTGTAAAAGCCAAATCTTCTGCTTTACCAGATGCACAAACCCACCTAAAAGGACCGAAACCATAATCGAAACACATGGGTCCCATTATATCCTGGACATATGAAGGATATTTGAAATTGATATTATCTTCCGCCATAACGTCCCCACCTGCTCTAGAAGCTTCCAAAAGGAAGGCGTTTCCATAGTCGAAAAAGTAGGTTCCCTTTGCAACATTTTTGTTTACTGCATCACTGTGTTTCCTTAGTGTGGTTTGAACTTGTTTTTTAAACTCTTCAGGATCATTGGCCATCATTTCATTGGATTCTTCAAAAGAATATCCAACAGGATAGTAACCCCCTGCCCAAGGATTGTGCAAAGAGGTTTGATCAGATCCCAAATCAATTAAAATATTTTCTTCATCAAAACTTTCCCATACGTCTACTATATTTCCTTCGTAGGCAATGGATACCGTTTCTTTATTCTCTTTTGCGGATTTTACTCTTTTTACCAAAGCAGGAATATTGTCGATGATTTCATCAACCCAACCTTGCTCAAATCTTTTTCTAGACGCCTGGGGATTCACCTCGGCCGTAACCGAAATACATCCAGCAATGTTTCCTGCTTTTGGCTGTGCACCACTCATTCCGCCTAATCCAGCCGTAACAAAAAGCGCCCCCGAATTGGGTTCTTTACCAATTTTTCGCAAAGCATTTAAAACCGTAATTGTAGTTCCATGAACAATTCCTTGTGGACCGATATACATATAAGATCCGGCGGTCATTTGTCCATATTGACTAACACCCAGAGCATTAAATTTCTCCCAATCATCTGGTTTAGAGTAATTGGGAATTGTCATTCCGTTTGTGACTACAACCCTTGGAGCATCCTTATGAGAAGGAAATAAACCCATTGGGTGGCCCGAATACATGTGCAGACTTTGTTCTTCCGTCATCTCAGACAAATACTTCAGGGTAAGAAGGTATTGGGCCCAATTTTGAAAAACAGCTCCATTGCCGCCATAGGTTATTAATTCCTCAGGATGCTGTGCCACTGCAGGATCCAAATTGTTTTGGATCATCAACATTATGGCTGCCGCCTGTTGGGTTGTTGCTGGGTATTCGTTTACCGGACGAGCGTAAATATCATAATCTGGACGGAAACGATACATGTAAATTCTTCCGTATTCTTTTAATTCTTGGGCAAATTCTGCCGCTAAGGTTTCATGCCATTTTTGAGGAAAATATCGAAGGGCGTTTTCCAGCGCAAGCTTTTTTTCCGCCTTGGAAAGAATTTCTTTTCTTTTTGGGGCATGACTAAAAGAATTATTTAGTGGCTTTAGGGCAGGCAGTTCCTTGGGAATACCTTGATTTATTTGCGATTTGAAGTCGGACATGGATTACACAATTTTGCTGCGAAGTTAAGCTTTGGAAACGGCAGAAAAAAGTGGGATTATTTCTTAAACCTACCGGTCTTTTTATCAAAGCCATAGGGGCAATGTTTGCAACCATTTTGGCAGCAATGTCCTCTTTTAAGATGGAATTGTTTTGTAAAAACGAGGTAACCTTCTTCAGAATAATAGTAATCTCCTTCTTCTAAACCTTGGGGCATTTTTTTTCTTTAGCTACTTTGCGACAAAGTTCCAATTTTCTGTGAATAAGAAAGATTCAATTTTCAAAAATCTATATGCACCTGTCCAATTTATAGATAGGATCAATGGCGTGGAGCTATGGATTAAGCGCGAAGATCTTATCCATCCTCAAATAAGCGGTAATAAATGGAGGAAGTTAAAATATTATCTCCAAGATTTTAGGGCAAGTGATAAAACAGAATTATTGACTTTTGGAGGAGCTTATAGCAATCATATTTTGGCCTTGGCTTCTTTAGGATCTCAATTGGGAATTAAAACTCGGGCCTTAATTAGAGGGGAAGAAGTGAAAAATCCTACCCTAGATTCTTGCGAGGCCATGGGAATGGATTTGATAAAAATTAGCAGAACGGAATATAAAAAAAGAGATGAAGCTGAGTTTTTAAAAGCCTTGGAAAAGGAATATCCGCAATTCTATTTTATCCCGGAAGGAGGAAAAGGAGCCTTAGGAATGAAGGGTTGTACAGAGATTCTGGAAGATATAGATCAGGAATTTGATTTTGTGGCTTGTTCTTCTGGCACAGGAACCACTTTTGCCGGAATTATTTTAAGTGAGTTAAATGCGGAGTTTTTAATGTTTCCAGCTTTAAAGGGAGCTGGGTTTTTAAGGGAAGATATAAACCAAATGCAGCTGGAGTTTCAAGAAAGATTCTTAACAATAGCGAATGGAAAAAAAATGCAGCAAGCCCCTTTTTTAATTGAAGATAATTACCATTTTGGTGGCTACGGAAAAGTAAAAGAAGAACTTATTCAGTTTATGAATGACTTTTACGATTCCTACTCTATTCCCTTGGATCCTATTTATACAGGAAAAATGCTTTTTGGACTTATGGACAAGATTAAAAAAGGTCATTTTGAAAAAGGAAAAAAGATTTTGTGTATCCATACTGGAGGCTTGCAAGGAATAAGGGGAATGAATGAACGTTTACAGCAAAAAGGATTGGAAGTCCTCCATTATGAAGAATAGAATTTTACTAGCCCTTGTATTAGTTTGCCAGATTACTTGGGCTCAAAAAAAGAGAATAAGCACTGAAGATTATATCAATACCTATAAAGGAATTGCCATTTCAGAAATGAACAAATTTGGAATTCCTGCTAGTATAACACTGGCTCAAGGGATTTTGGAATCTGCTTCAGGAAATAGTTATTTGGCCACCGAAGCCAATAATCATTTTGGGATAAAATGCCATAGAGATTGGAAAGGAGGCAAGGTTTACCGTGATGATGATGAAGCTAACGAATGCTTTAGATCCTATAAAAATCCCAAGGAAAGTTTTAAAGACCATTCCTTGTTTTTAAAAAATAGATCTAGATATGCCTTTTTGTTTGAGGAAGATTTAGCGGACTATAAAGCTTGGGCTAAAGGCTTGAAGAAGGCGGGCTACGCCACCAACAAAAAATATCCCCAATTACTGATAGGTCTAATTGAAAAATATGAGCTGTATAAATATGATTCCGACAAATATGATGAGGGTGAGGATGATTTTGATGTAACAGATTATATAGCTAGTTCATCGATTTTAAAATCTGATAATGGGGTTAAATATATTGTCGCCACCGAGGGTGATACTTTCGAATCAATAGCAAAAGCAACAGAAAATAGGGTGGGAAAATTATTGGAATACAATGAATTGAGCTTTGAAGCGAAACTTAAGGTTGGACAGGTAATTTACTTACAACCCAAAAGAAAACGTTCCAATCGAAAATTAAAAACACATAGCGTAAAACCTGGCGAAACCATGTATGATATTTCCCAAAAATATGCGGTAAAACTTAAATATCTCTACAAAAGAAATAAGTTAAATGTAGGGGAGCAGCCTAGGGTAGGGCAAGTTATAGAGCTTCGTTAATTTAATTTACCTCATAGCAAATCACAGTTCCGTCTTTGGTGGTGGTAACAATATTTATTACGCCATTTTGTTTTAATGAACCCATGTCAAATTCGGCTTGTGCGAATACTGGAAAACCTTTTACCAATTCTCCTTTTTTGTTATAAAGTCTTATTTCTTCGGCATCATCGCTAAAAACTGCGGCGTAAAATTCTTTGTTCAGCAACATTACTTTTGGGCTGGAACTAATCTCTGATTCCAATTCTATAGACCATGGTAAATCCTCGTCTTTTACCATTAGTCTATTGTCGTGAGTGAAGACGTATTTTCCTTCAAAATATAGCAAGTTTTGGGCAGGATAGCCTTCCTCTAAAAAGACTTCATCGCTGCTTCCATTAAAGTTAATGACAGCCAATTCCCCAGTTTTGGTATTGGAAATTATTTCAGAAGAGGAAAGATCTTTTCCAGGGCGAATGTAAAACGGTGCCTTAACATTGTTTAACTCCACTATCTCTTCAAAGCGATTTAAGCCCTGTCGGTTTAATAAATAAAGTGTTCCCTGGTTGCTTAAGCAAAGAATTACATCCTTCCCATTGAGGGTGAAAAGTTGAGGTCTGGAGATAATATTCCCGTCAGCCTCTTTAAATTTCCATCCTTTTACTTCTTTACCGTCCTTCCCAATATTCAAAAGTCTTTTTCCCATTGGAATTACAAAACGGTAATTTCGTGCTTTATCATAATTAAAAACACCTACAGCAGCACTAGCGGGTTCGCTTAATTTTATTGGAAAATTTTCTACATCTCTACCTAAACGATCCACTAAATAAAGACTGGCTGTGGTATTAAAAACCAATTGGAGTTTGTTGTTTTTGTATAGATCTACTTGTCTGCACGAACCAAGAATTTTACCATCCAATTGCTTTTTCCAAAGTATTTTTCCATTTCTATCCAATTGATACAAAAGGTGGTTTTTGTCCTGAACGAGAATATCGTATTTCCGGTTATTGTGGTTTAATACAAACTGAGGAGCCATAGCCGCTGGGGCTTCCAATACCGTATTCCATTCCCGACTTACCTCTTCTTCAACCTTGGCCTCATTGAGCAAGTAAAAGTTTAAATATGCCAAATCCTTTTTCACATCCATTTGAAAAGCAGCCCATTTTAGATTGTTCAGCCCTTCTTTGGAAGCTTCCATTTTTCGGGTTTGTGAATTGCTTAAAACGGGTGGCAACAGATCCAACAGACCGGGATTGGAAACCACCACTTTTATATGGGATTTGGAAGGAATCTTTTCATTGAAGCCTTTGTAACTTTCATCCTCCGATAAAGGTTTGTCGATTATCAAATCATTAATGAAACCTTTTAAAATAGCCTCGCTTTCTGACATCCAAACAAAGTCTTCGTGGATAAAATAATAGGGTTTTTGAAATCCTTCGAACAACGAACCATAAAAGCGAGGAAGCAAATTTTGAGGTGCTAGTTTTTTAATCAAAAAATTACGGTATCCTAAAATATAGGTGGAGTCAGAAATAAGGCCCAATTCATTTTCAGCCTTTTTCTCCGAACGAGTTTTGAAATAAGCAATGCGATTCTGTTTTCCTTCCCCAACCCCAGAAAATACCAATCCCATTTCCGTATCCATCCAAGAAAGCAGACTTTTTTCAGGATCTATTAATTTGCAATCCGAAAGCAATTTTTGGTATTTGGTATAACTGCCCTTGGTTTTTACTTTTTCAATATAGTTTCTGTAATAATGTTCAGGGTTTTCGAAAGTGTAGGAAAGCCACAAGCCCGTATTTTTTGGGATCAATTT
This sequence comes from uncultured Cryomorphaceae bacterium, assembly GCA_937129395.1. GTDB lineage: Bacteria > Bacteroidota > Bacteroidia > Flavobacteriales > Schleiferiaceae > CAKZNE01. The sequence goes on from CAKZNE010000259.1 coordinate 15,478, forward strand.
ATCCGCTGTGGTTCGTTGTGCGCTTATTCCATTAAATGTGGAAATAAGGTTGGGATTATTACTGGATAATCCAATTCCATTTAAAAGCAAATCCTTGTGGTAAATCTGGAAATCCAACTCCATCCAAGTACCAATTTGTCCAATAAAATTGCCTTTTAGTTTAGGGGCGAAGGTTTTAAACCAATTGGGAAGTTCCGATGGTTTGATAAAAATATTGGCCAAGTCCTTTGTGTTGGCTGTCTGATTTAATCGCGCAAAATCTTCATCGTTTTTTAGGGAATAGTCGCCATTAAGCTGACGAATACTTTCCTCCACCAAACTGGAGTTTTTACTGAATACTAAAAGTCCCTGATGCTCAGAAAGCGCATATCTTTCTTTTTCTTCTGAGGAATAGCTTAAAATGTTCGTTCCCGAATAATCTCGACTACTGGCTTTGTATTTTTCGGCTAATTTAATTTTGAACAGTTTTGAAAACTTTCCGTTTTCGGTTACAAAAAGCAAATCATATTTTCCGGCGCCGCTTAAACTAATAGCAAAAACACCTCGTCTTTTTCTTAAAAACAAATCCATTGTATCACTCGGAAACATTTCGGAAAGGTCCTCCAATTCTGACTTTAAGTTGAGCAGAAAGGCTAAACTATCCGTGTCTTGGTAAATTTTAGATTCCAATATTTCAATCTTCAATTTTTCAAGATTTGAACTATGTACAATAACTGCAGAAGATTTGGGAATCGCGGCAAAGAGATCCGATTTTGCTTTGTGTTTCTCAACACAGGAGCTTAGACTTATAGCAATCAAGAATGTGAAAACCAGAATTTTGCGCATGTAGACACTTTGTTGAAGGGCAAAAATAATACTAATATCCTTGCTTTTTTACTCCTCTGTATTTAAGTTCAAAGAGAATTGTTCCGGTAACTGCCTAAAGCTTTTTCGATGATAGGGGCTAAGGCCTATTTTCTTTATGGCTTCTCTGTGTTTTTTGGTGGGGTAGCCCATATTTTCGGTCCAAGCGTATTCTGGAAAATCCTTTGAAAGAATCGTCATAAACTCATCTCTATGCGTTTTTGCTAATACGGAAGCTGCCGCAATACTTTTGTATTTTCCATCACCTTTAATAATACAATGGTGGGGAATTTCAGGATAGGCTTTAAATCGGTTCCCATCAATAAGCAGCTGATCTGGTTTTTGAATTAATTGGTCAACAGCTCTATGCATGGCCAAAAAGGAGGCGTTTAGAATATTTATTTTATCAATTTCTTCATGATCCACAATTCCTACGGCCCAAGCCAGGGCCTTTTTTTCAATTATCTCCCTTAATTCCAATCGAGCTGTATGGCTCATTTTTTTAGAATCATTAAGGAGTTTATGTCTAAAACCCTTGGGTAAAATTACGGCAGCTGCATAAACAGGTCCGGCCAAACAACCCCTCCCGGCTTCATCGCAACCCGCTTCAATTAAACCTTTGCTGTGATTGTTTAGAAGCCTATTTGCCATTTATCTCCAAAAAACAGGTTTGAATACTCTTCCACATCATATCGGCGGAATTTTCCCAAGTGAATAGTTCTTGTCTTTTTACTCCTTTTTCAATAAGTGGATTTTTAATTTCTGGGATGGAAACATCGTGCATGGCTTTGTAGATGCCTTTAATATCGTTTGGATCACAAATAATGGCGGCATCACCGGCAACCTCAGGCATGGAGGAAGTGGAGGAGGTTATTACAGGAACTTTGCATTTAAAGGCTTCTACTATGGGGATTCCAAAACCTTCAAAATTGGAAACAAAAAGCAAGGCTTCTGCTGCTCCTAAAATGCTGTTGAGTGCGTCACCTTCCAAGCGTCCGGTAAAGATTATATCTTCCTTAAAAGGGTGATTTTCATAAGTCTTGGAAATCTCCTCATTCCAGAACATTTTCTTTCCCACAATTACAAACTTATTATTTCCCCCTTCCTCCCTGTAAAGAGAATAGGCCTCAAGCATACCAGTAATGTTTTTCCTTGGATTTAGGGCACCTACAAAAATAAAATAGGGGCTGTTTCCACTTAATTCTAATCTTACTTGTATTGCTTTTTCTTTTGTTAATGGGTGAAAAAAGTCTCCTGTTCCATTGTAAACTAAATCTATCTTTTCAGGATTTATGCTGTAGGTTTTGGAGATGTCCAGTTTGGAAAACTCCGAAACGGTGGCAATCCGAAGCGCTTTTTTCGCAAACTTGGGGAAGTATTTTCTCAAATATTTTCTTGCCGTTTTCGGAATGTTTTCCGGATTATGCTCAAAATTTATATCGTGAATAACAGAAAGAGAAGGGCAATCGGTTTTTAAGGAAAGGTAACCATCTGTAGATATAAATAAATCAGGTTTCTCTTTTTTTAGCACTTTGGGGATGCTAAACTCAAACCATAAATACCAAAGAATAGGATGCCTAGATGGTGGGCCAATCACCACAGGTTTAATGTTATCCGAAAAAATAAAGGAAGGATCGTAGGATCTGTCAAAAATGAAAACCCATTCTATTTCCGGATGTTTTTGGCAAAGTCTTTTAAATACTTCGTAGGTAAACCAGCCTATTCCTTCAAGGTTGTTTGGGAGGAGAAATCTGGTATTTACGGCGATTTTCAAATCTTATTTTTTTATTGAGATCAAGAAATGAGAGAGTCTTTTGTCCACGTTTTTTAAGCCTCCAAATATAGTATCATAAATATTTACCTTTGGAAGTTTTAAGCTTCTATGCGAAAGAAATTTATCGGCAATCTTTTTTTGCTCCTATTTCTTAATTTTTTAATCAAGCCTATCTGGATTTTAGGCATCGACCGTTCTGTGCAAAACAGGGTAGGTCCAGATGAATATGGTTTGTATTTCGCTCTTTTTAATCTATCCATTTTATTTAATATCCTTCTTGATTTAGGAGTTACCCATTATAACAATCAAGCGGTTTCCAGAGATAAAACGGAGGTCGTTCGTAATTTTTCCTATTTAGGTAGTTTAAAAATTCTCCTGGGCATTGGGTATGTGATTGTTACGCTTTTTGCTGGTTATGTTAGTGGTTATGATACTTGGACTTTTAAGTTGCTCTTAATCCTATCTATAAACCAATTTCTTTCCTCCTTTCTCTTATTTTTAAGGTCCAACCTTTCGGGTTTGCAGTTTTATAAAACGGACAGTTTTTTAAGTGTGGCGGACAAAGCCTTGATGATAATTATTTGTGGGGTATTGCTGGAAACAAGTCTAGGTCCCTCAGATTTTAATGTATTTCATTTTGCATTTGCCCAAACTGGCAGTTATGCTTTGGCTGTGTTAATTGCTTTTATTGTGGTATTTAGAAAAGTAAAGGTTTTTTCTTGGAGGTTTGATTTCAATGATTTTAAAATCAGCTTAAAGAAAAGTTTGCCCTATGCTTTTTTGATATTACTGATGGCCCTTTATACTCGAATTGACGGTATTATGGTAGAACGAATGGCAGGCTCCTACCAAAGTGGAATTTATGCCGCGGCCTTCCGATTATTGGATATGGTAAACCAGCTCAGTTATTTAATTGGGGCCTTGTTACTTCCAATGTTTTCGAATATGCTGGCCAAGAACGAGTGTATAAATGCCTTAACAAAGCTTTCCTTTAGTTTGGTGTTTGCTGGAATTTCTGCGGTGGCAATTTCGGGTTGGATCAATGCAGATTATTTAATGGAATTGCTTTACCATAATAATGATTCTTCCCAAGCTGAGGTTTTTAAATGGCTAATGCTGAGCAGTATTGCTTTTGGTACCACCTTCGTTTTTGGAACCTTGTTAACCGCCGCAAAACATCTTAAAACATTAAATGCTATTGCCTTTTCGGGATTTATTATTAATGTGCTTTTAAATTATTTGCTAATCCCCAATTATGGGCCAGAAGGAGCAGCCTGGGCTACATTTGTTACGCAAACTATAACCACCCTTTTCCAAGTTTATTTTTCCTTTAGATACTCCAAACTGGAATTCGGGTCCAGCTATTTTATGAACCTTTTAGGATTTGTAATTATCATATTAGGAATCGCCTCTCTGTTCATGGAAATAAAAATGGACGGTCCTTTTAAAATCGTTCTGAGTATTGTAAGCATCCTTCTTTTTTCCGTCCTATTTAAGGTCTTAAATTATCGAGCGGCAATAGATATTATTAGAAGTCGTTTCAAATAACTGTTTGATCATTCGGTTTTTATATTTTTGCGCAAATTTTTGAATCCCCCTTATGGATAATAATACAAGTACGGAAGGAATATTTGATTCTACCAATCTTATCGTTTATATGTACAAGTGGAGAATTCCACTTCTTAGTATTACAGTGGTAGCGGCTATTTTGGCGGCAGTTTTTAGCTCTCCTTATTTTATTCCACCCAAGTATAAATCTACGGTAACGGTTTTTCCAACTACAACAAGTTCGGTTTCAAAAGGACTTCTACCTCAGCAGTTTTCTTCACGTGGGCAGAATATTTTGGAGTTTGGGGAGGAGGATCAAGCCGAACAATTGCTTCAGCTTTTGAATTCGGATGAAATTAGAAATCAAATTATTGAGAAGTTTAACCTCTTGGATCATTATAATATTGATGCTACAGGGCCCTATGCAAGAACTGAATTGTTTGAGACTTATAGCGACAATATTTCCTTCAGGAGAACAGAATATATGTCTGTAGAAATTAATGTTTTGGATACTGATCCAGATACGGCGGCGAATATTGCCAACGAAATTGATGTTTTGGTAAGTGCTACTAAAAATAGGATTCAGAAGGAAAGGGCGAAAATGGGTTTGGATATTGTTGAGAAAGAATATAATTCCATAAAAGGACATATCAAATTAATGGAAGATGAACTTACTCTTTTAAGGTATAAGGGGGTTCATGATTACGAATCGCAATCATCAGTTTTAAGTGAGCAATTGGCAACGGCAATAATTGAGAAAGGTCCCGATCATGCCAGTGTAAAAGCTATAGAAAGTAAATTAGATACCCTAGCAAAATATGGAGGAACCTATGTTTCCCTAAGAGATGAATTGGGTTTTTTAAAGGAAGAACAGGTTAAATTAAAAAATAAATACGATCAAGCAAAAGTGGATGTTGTAGAATCTTTACCCGCGACTTTTAGAGTGAATGTTGCCTACCCAGCAGAAAAGAAATCCTATCCTACAAGATGGCTTATTGTTGCCTTAAGTGGGGTTGGTGCATTCAGTTTTACATTCATTATGATTTTGATTGTAGACACAGTTCGTAGAGCAAACAAGAAGCTCGTAGTGTGATCCCAAATATTACAAAGCTAAATACCAAACAAATAATATGGGTAGGAATTGCGGTTAGTCTCCTAAACGTAGTTTTTATCGTAACCGAAAACTATTGGGGCCTATTAATTCCATTTGCCCTAGTAATTTTGGCGCTGATTGTTTTGGCTTTGGATAAGGTTTTGCTTTTTATAGTTTTTGCCACACCACTTTCAATTTTTTATTACAATCCAGATCTCCGAGTTGGTTTTACCCTGCCCACAGAACCCCTGTTATTTGGACTTATGATTTTATTTTTCTTTAAGATTCTCCACAAAGGAGGTTTTGATTCTAAAATAATTAGTCACCCTATTTCAATTGCCATTTTATTGAATTTGGCCTGGATGTTTATCACCACTATAACCAGTGAAATCCCCTTCGTCTCCAGTAAGTTTTTATTGGCCAGAATGTGGTTTGTGTCTGTCTTTTTCTATTTAATGTCTCAATTATTTAAAAAGCGAAAAAGCATTGACTTATTCTTTTGGTTGTTTATGATTTCACTGTGTATCGCTGTGATTTACACCGTAGTTGTGCATTCTCAAAATGGATTTACAAGACAAGCATCCACCTGGGTAATGTTCCCGTTTTTTAAGGAACATACAAGTTATGGAGCTGTTATCGCCATGTTTATTCCCATTTCATTTGTGTTTGCGTTTCTTTACAAGCACAGTCGTAATGCGAGGATTGCTGGTTTTTTTGTGTTCAGTATTTTATTTGTTGGAGTGGTGCTTTCTTTTACAAGAGCAGCTTGGTTAAGTATTGTAGTTGCCATAATTGTAATGGTATTCGTAGTTTTCGAAGTAAGAAAAGAACTAATAGCCTTGTTGGCCATTTTGGTCCTTGGATTTTTACTCTACAACCAAGATAATATTCTCAAAAAGTTTGAAAAAAATGACCAGGTAAGTAGTGATAACCTTACGGAACATGTAGAATCAATTTCCAATATTTCTACAGATGCTAGTAATTTGGAAAGACTAAACCGGTGGAAATCTGCCTACCGAATGTTTCAAGAAAGACCCATTATGGGATTTGGTCCAGGCACCTATATGTTCTTATATGCCCCGTATCAAAAACCCTCCGAAAAAACAATTATTAGTACCAATGCTGCTAATATGGGAAATGCTCATAGTGAGTATATCGGACCCTTGGCAGAGTCTGGTTTGTTTGGTGCCATTTCCGTACTTCTTATCGTTTTTGTAACCGTCTACTATGGAATTTTAGTTTACTATAAACTAGATGATTACAATTTAAAACTAATTGCCATGGCCTGCCTCATGGGTTTAATTACCTATTGGGCCCATGGATTTTTAAACAATTTTCTAGAAATGGACAAGGCCTCTTGTCCAGTTTGGGGATTTTCGTCCATCCTCGTCGTTTTGGATAGGTATTTTGCAAAATCCAAAGTCAACTAAGGAATATTTAGATTATATATCTGAGGGGCTAATTTTTTTTTCTTTTTACCTATTCTCCAATCTTCTCAATAATATCTGGCAATACCCTCAATGAAGCAATTTCCTTATACTTTCTCCGGGCTTCGTCGATAGGAGTTCCGAAATAGGTTTTTCCGCCTTTAATGGATTTGGTTACACCGGCTTGTCCTAATACAACCGCCTTTTCACCAATACGTATGCCGCTGGTAACTCCAACTTGTCCCCAAAGGGTAACTTCATCTTCAATAATAACACAACCGGCAATTCCTACTTGTGAGGCGAATAAACAATGCTTACCTATTTGGGTATCATGACCAACATGAACATTATTGTCCAATTTTGAACCTTCGCCAATTCGGGTGCTACCGCTTACGCCTCTATCAATAGTGCAGCAAGCTCCTATATCTACATTATTCTCAATAGAAACATTCCCGCCAGAAATTAGTCTATCGTAGCCTTCAGGTCTCCTTTTATAGTAAAAGGCATCGCTTCCTATGCTTGTTCCAGAATGAATAATAACATTATCTCCAATAACTGTATTGTCGTAAATGGAGACATTGGAATGAATCAAACAATTCTCACCAATTTTCACATGGTTCCCAATAAAAACATTGGGCTGTACCTGACTGCCTTTTCCAATTTGGGCGCTCGGAGATATGCTCTGACTGGCCGATTGGAAAGGATTAAAACTTCGGGTTAAGAAATTAAAATCACGAAAAGGGTCGTCCGAAATTAATAAAGCTTTTCCTTCTGGAGCTTCCACTTTTTTATTAATTAAAATGGTAGTGGCTTCAGAGTTTAGCGCCTTGTCGTAATATTTTGGATGGTCTACAAAAACAATATCTCCCTTCTCCACCATGTGAATTTCGTTGATCCCTGTGATTTCATGATCATCGGAACCAACACATTCACAGCCAATAAGTTCGGCAGCATCTTTTAGCTTAAGTGGTTTGGAAAGCTTCATCTATTTTGCTCTTTCTTTATAAGATCCAGTAGCGGAGTCGATTACAATTTTATCTCCTTCATTAATAAAAAGCGGTACCCTTACTTCAGCGCCAGTTTCCACTGTTGCAGGTTTAGTAGCATTTGTGGCAGTATCTCCTTTAATTCCAGGTTCAGTATAGGTAATTTCCAAAGTTACTTTTGGTGGAATTTCACAAATCATTGGGCGTTCCTCATCGGCATGAAAAAGAACTTGGCATTCCATTCCTTCCTTTAAAAGCTTAGGCGCATTGATCAATTCTTCCATTATTTGGATTTGGTTGAAATCCTCCATATTCATAAAATGAAATCCTTCAGGATCCGAATAAAGATATTGGTAGGTTCTATTTTCAATACGAATTTCGTCAATTTTAGATCCAGAAGGGAAGGTGTTGTCCAACACTTTACCCGTTTCCAAATTTTTCATTTTGGTACGAACAAAAGCAGGTCCCTTACCTGGTTTTACATGAAGGAATTCGATAATCTGAAATGGAGCACCATTAAAAGTGATGCACAATCCATTACGTATGTCTGATGTACTAGCCATTCTTATATAATTTTTGACAAATGTAGTTTAATAAGTTATTTCTGAGCTTTTGGGGACTTATTATTGATTTTTAAAAGTTTTGTTTGAACCAGTTTCCCAGAAATTATAGTAATCTCGACCCTAAAAAATTGATATTTCCAGTTTTTCATGGTTTTATAGTTTTTTTTGTTCTTAGTCTCCCATTGGTTGATTTGAACTAAAGTCAAAATGAAATTAAACTCTTTTGAAAAAGTTCCATCGAAGCAGATCACCATTTTATTGTCAGCCTTGATCTTTTATTCAAGCGTTATTATTTTCTCAGGAGTTCATGAGCTTCCTACGATCGGTTGATTCATTTTGGGTCATTCTTTAGATCATGAGCGAGAGCGAATAAGCCAAAAACTAATAAAATTACCTTTCCGCCACCTAAAAGACTTGAAGGCTAAAAATGTGGAATGACAATTACCCCTTGCCAAGTTTTTCCATTTTCGGTAAAAGAGAACCCTTAGCTTCAAAATGAAAATATGCGCCAATAACAATTGATTCCAAATCGAAGCAATAACCCACTAACCCTTGGACTCATTTTAATAATTATGACCTAGTTCGGTTTATCATTTCATTAACCCCTTAAAAACTCATTCAATAAGGACATAAAACCAGAATGAATATTTATTCAAATTCAGATTTGAAATACCTTTCATTAAACCACATTTTAAAGATGCAATAAGTATAAAATAGTAAAGACCACCATTCCATATATTATTTCATAAAATCAGGTCATTTTTACGATTTCATTTTTGATTTTAGGAAAAAAAACAGTCTGTTTTTTGCTTTGATTGAAATTTCATCTAAGATTTTGGTCTATAATTTTTTCGATTTGAATTTTATTTTAGCGCTCTAATTATCAGTTGAATATAGTATCCGAAAAACGACATTTTTTTCAATAAAATAATTTTTAGAAAAACCCAGAAATTTCAAAATTTTAGTTCTAAGTTGGTCGTGCTTGAAACACAATTATTCTAACCCTCTAAGAAAACTCTAAATAATGCGAGATCTTATTGGTCTAAGAATGAGCTTTTTAGCTCTCTTCCTTACTGTTGTTATTCTACCCTCTGCTCAATCCCAAATCCTTGGAAGTCCATCTGAAAAGATCTGGAACTTTGTTGGCTCCTACCAACAATCGGGTGCTGGAAGTGGTGATTATATTGGTAATTATGAATGCTTGGATTTAACGAATTCTGTTCTTCAAAACAATCTTAAAAAAATTGGAAAAAATAGAAGCGGAACCTTATTTATTGTAGGTAAGCTTCCAAGCGGATTTAATCAAACTCCTTTTTTAGAATTAGGAGGATTAGCCATAACAAGCGATTCTGTTTTTTGTGCTAAAAATCCCATTCCTACCGAAAAACTAACTACAGATCCTTTTATCTTTAAAGTAAAATACCAAGCTGGTTTTAAAAGACTTTGGGATAAAAACAATTTCTATATTCTTCCTTCTGTAAAAATTGCTGAGATTGTTTATTATGAAGAGCAATTAACCGAAGTACAATCCAGAATTGTAGAAAGTTATTTGGCTTTAAAGTATTCCATTAATATTACCAAAAACACCCAGAAAGTCTTACGTGACTAATGGGCAAACGACAGTACTAAACTTTGGACTAGTCAAGCAGATGGAACTTATGATAAAGAAGTGATGGCCTTAGGGCGATTGGACTTTATGCAATGGGAACAAAGTCAAACCTTCACTGCGGATGCGCAATCAGTTGGTATCAGCCTAGAAGATCCTATCACTTTAGGTAATACACCCAATAAAAAAGTAAAAGATGGTTCGGTAGTGGTTATTTCCAAACGACTTTGGACCCTTAAAGGAATCAATTGCGGATCTGCTAATACGATGCTTCCTTGGAAGTTTCGTTTTTTTAATTGGGATACGAATGCGGATTGGCTTTATTTAAAATGGGATAGTGTTTTAAACCTTCAAAGCGCTCCCAAATTCTCCAATGGTATCAAACAAATTTCCTTAACCTATTCCGAACAAAACGGTATTACTGAAATACAAATCCCATTAAGTCATTTGGATAGTGTAGCCCACCAAAATTGGTATTTGGTTTGGGATAATAGTCATTTGGCTTGTCTGCCTTTAGGATCTTTATCCCTAAATCCTTGCGGACCAAAAACGGGTAATGGCAATAGTCTAAGACTGAATCTTGAAGACAAAGCATTGCCTTCTCAATACCATCTTCAAAACGCTGAAACAGGCGAATCCATTTCTGGGAATATTACGGAAGCTCAAACAATAATGGAAACCATTCCAGCTGGACAATACCAATTAAGAGTGTATAATACGGAAGGAGAATGGGTGGATGAAGTTCTGCAATTCGGCCAATGTGAAGCTGGAGTTGCTGCCTCTTTAAACTCTGTTTCTATTTCTCAAACTTCTGCAAGTCTACTAGCAGAGACGGGCATCAAAAATGGCGGCATTGATTCTAAGGATCCGAATATAGAAATCCTAAACCAAGGCATTGAAGTATACCCAAACCCGATAGATAAAGGAAGTTCCTTTACGGCAGTTTTTAGTTCGGATTTATATGATGAAGAATTTGTTATACGTATGGTAGATCAGGCAGGAAAAATCCTGTATGAAGATCGTTTTATTCCTAAAAAAGGGAGAGTCTACCAAAAAGCCATCACCATCCCCGGTGTTTATCTCCTTCAGTTTAGCGGAGAAAGCTATAGCGAGATCAAAGAAATTATTGTCAAGTAAACTAACCACAAAAACATTTTAGATATGTCTAACTCTAACTCTACCTCTTTTATAAATAAGGTGGCCAGTATCACCACAATAATTATCTTCTTGGGGAACGATCTCCTAGGTTCAATTGGTGCCTTCCAACGCCTAAAAATGATGGAAATCGCTAAGTATAGCAGCGGTACAAATTATTCGGATGCTGCAGCCATTCCATTGGCAAAACCAGCATCAAAGACCACACCCACAAGCGACCCATCTGGACCGATAGACCCGATAGTTTTACCCGATTTATTCAGCAATAGAGCAGGAGATCAAACAGCATTTATTGGAGCCCACGATCAGGATCCATTAGGTTCTCCAAGTGATGATGTTTTTAGCATAGACCTTCAAGATCAAATTAAGAACTATGAGTTTGCTTATTTGCAATATGAAGTAAAAGGAATTGCCAATGCAGAAGAATTACCCAAAGCGATTAATGGTGGAGAAGTGTATGTTGGCGGAGAACTCAAAGCCTCAGATACATGGCAAAGAGTTACTGTAATGGTGGATTATGAAGACTTAAAACAAGGTAATAACCAAGTCCGTTTTGCCTTACCCAAATCCAGTGAATTAGCTGCGGAAGTAAAGAATGTACAGATTCAATTGACGGCTAAGCCTAGAGCTGTGAATAAGGGATTGAAGATGAAGAGGGCTGTGGCCGATGTTAAGGATTTTAATCTATTGATATCCAGTCCAGAAGCTTTGACTTTTAAGAACAAAGATTTAGAAATGGCGAGTATCCCCAAGGGTATTCGCAACCTAACCCGCAACGCTTGGGGTTATGGCCTTCGAAACAATGAAAACGAAGTGGTAAAGATTGCCATAGGAGTAGATGCAGGAAAACTAAACACACCCAATGATCTAAAGGAAGCCAATGTTTTTTATTATAATACAACAGACAACAGCTGGAAAAAGGCACACACCGAAAAAGTAGATATGGCCAATTTGGTATTGGAAGCCAGTGTTCCTCCAAATACGGATTATTTTGCCGGACTAATAAAGTCTCCTGATATGCCGGAGGCGAGTGCTTTTTTACCTACTGGAATTTCGGATATAGAGGCGGCAAATCCTGCTGAAGGGATGAATTTAATGTCTCCTCCTAGTCAGAGTAGGACTGGGGAGGCAAGTATTAGTTATCCATTAAACATTCCGGCGGGAAGAAAGGGGCTACGTCCTCCTGTTGCCTTAAGTTATAACAGCGATGCTGGTACAGGTTGGGTGGGAATAGGCTGGAATATCGGATCACCCTCTATTACAATTGACACGCGATGGGGAGTTCCAACATTTGAACCCAATCAACAGGATGAAGTTTATTTGTTAAATGGAAGTTCTTTGGTAGAGGAAGGGGGTAAGAAAGGAAATAGAGCAAAAATTGTGGAGGGTGAGCCACAAACAAATTCAAGAACATCTGGTACGGTTCGATT
>CAKZNE010000260.1 GCA_937129395.1 uncultured Cryomorphaceae bacterium
AAGGCTTTTTCGGCTAAAACAAATTGACAAAATACACTAGCTGGGAAACTAAAGTTTAAAACAAATCGATAAAATACACTAGTCGGAAACCCAAAATGTAAAACAAAATCAAGGGTCCTAAAATTGGCATGACTAGTAGGAATATCCAATAAGCATTTAGGTTAATATCGTGTAATCTTTTACTCCAAGTAGAGAATAAGGCCCAAAATAAAAGCGGGTATATAAACCATGTTGCGGAATAATTAATAAAATAGTCCAGAACATTAAATAGGATATAAAATGCTGACCAAATAAATATTTGGGATGTCCAGAAGGTAAGTCTGGAAATTCTTCCTCTATTTGTAAAAAGTAGATAGCTTACCGGGAGTGAGTCTTTAATTGCCATATTCTATGGAGCAAGATAATATCTTAATAGAATTAAATAATGAAAAATTGATCGGAATATTTTTTTTCGGATTCCTTGTTTACTTTTAATTCTTTACTAGGGAGTTAATACGTTTTTACTTTAGTTGGCAACTCTCCTAATATGTGAAACTTTACCAGCAAGTTTTCTATTCGTATTTATTCATCAAACCAAAATCAAAGGGTGTCCATAAACAAGATTTCAATCCACTTTGCTTAAAAGCCGTATTTATCCAACTGTTGCATGTATTGAGACAAGAATAGGAGCCTTTGGATTTATAAAAATTATCTGAGCTTGAATAGCCTTTATTAGGAAGTAAAATTTTCATCCCCTTGGCATTGGTTTCAAAGGTATTTTGCAAATAAGAGGTGATTTTTAGGAATTCTGGTTCGCTAAGTTTAATTTCAATCCATTTGTTTCGCTTTGCTTTATAGGGGCTTAGGTGTATCAAAGTCGGGCTTTTTAAAAATAGGGCTTTGAAAGCATTGCTAAATGTAAGATCATTCCAAGTAGGTGTATTTAAATAAAAGTTCTCATCACCCCAACCAAAAGATAAATAATTGTGGGTATCCGAATAGTCGAGCCCTGATAAAAGCAAACTATCTATATCCTTTGTAGCCAGCACAATATCCAAATGAACTCCATTGCTGGTTAAATAAATGGTTTTATTTGAAATAGGGTTTTCTTCTTTTCGATCAATACTAATAAAAGTTAAAACCAATGAAATTAGAAGGTAGGCAAGGGGGACAAGCAATAAGTAGCCAAACCATTTTAGTATGATTTTTAATATTTTCAAAAACTTATTTTTTCATCTTTTCGTTACCCACAAGTAGTTTTCACTTTTCACCGCTCACTTTCCACTTTTAGTTTTCCCTTTCCCAGGTTTATTCACAATCCAAAAAACAAAAAACACAAGAATTAAGGATAATAAACCAAAACCATTTTTTGTAATACTGTAGATAGCAATACCGATCACTGCACCAATCAATGCAGCATTAATTAGGCCTTTGGATTTCTTTTTATTCGCATTTTCCAATTGGACTTCATCAGAAGGTTCTGAATTTTCCTTATTGTTCATGTTCTTCTTTTAATTAAGGTTTTCTGATTTGATAAACATACAACTTGAATATATTTTAAAAAATGTTTCCATTAAAAACATCCGAACAATTATTTTGATTGAACACTTGGTCATTTAAAAACAAATGGTTTACTTTGACCAATCGTTCAGTTAAAAAACACACCTGTCCAAAATGTTTCGCGGCTTTTATAATAATTGTTGATAATCAGCAATTTAAAAGGAGGAGATTCTGCTTTTTGAAAACAACCCTGTGGAAGAGAATAAGTCCTTTAATTTTTAAAATCCTAACGATAAATATTAATCGAAGCCAATTATGGCCTTCAAGAAAAGGGTAATTTGATTGAAATGGAGCCTTAGGGAGATTGGGAAGCTCTGAAGAATGAAGAGATCTCCCAACCGAACTTAGGTTTCATGAAAAGCAGATTGCCTTTTTCTTGTAAGCATTGAGTTTTTTGGTTCGTTTTTGGGTCAAGCCAAAAATGAACAGAATTAAACCTTTTTCTCAAGAACATAATTTGTATTTTGGACCCGTATGGCCCAATAAGGGTTTTAGTAACATAAGGAAAGTAAATTCAAGTAATGAAAATTAGAAATAAATTGAACCGGAAGTGCTAAAAAATCCTTTACAAGGCATAGCAAAACCGCTGAACACCATAAATTAATCACACTAAAAATAACACAAATGAAGACAATATTTAAACACCCAATTCTTGTACTGATGGTAATCGGAAGCTTACTATCCATCGCTATGAAACTTCCTCAAGATTCAGAAAAAACAATCATTGGTAAATGGAAATGGGTTAATTTATTTAATCCCGAAACCCAAGATAGTCTAGGTTTAGATTTACTAACTATGGGTATGGCAAAAGAAGTTTTTACCGAATACAAGGAGGATAATACTTTTATCGAGTATAAAAACAAACTTGATAAAGAAGGATTCTCAGAAACCAAAGGAGAATGGAAACTAGAAGACAACAATTCAACATTGAAACTGAAACCCAAAGAAAAGTGGATGTCTTCAAAAATCATTAAACTTAGTGCAGATACATTGATTGTTGAAATTCGTAGTCCATTTCAGTTGTTGATGGTAAAGCAAAAATAAGGGTGTTCAATAACTGAGTTTCCGTTTTATCAATAGGCCAAAAATGGAAATTGTGTTGACAAATCCGGAGCTATGGCCGGAGCGATATCTCCTTATGGAGAAAACGGTTTATTTGGTGCTGTTTCAGCAGGAATATTTTACAAAAAACTAAATTTAGGCATGCCGACAAAGGAACATCAATTTGACACCCTAAAACGACATTCGCATTTTGTAATAGGCAATAGGATCCGGAGAGTATTTTATAGAAATGTGTTTTGGGCTACTTTCACGAAAATAAACTAAGAACCAAAAAACAATCAACAAGGGTAGAAACAAATTTAGTGTAAACCCTAAACTATAAATTTGTAAACGATGTATCTCAACTAACAGCTGAAAAATTGAATAATGTTCAACCTATTTAAGAAATCAAAAAATACTGAATCCATAATTCCTAAGCGGATTCTTGTAATGCGAATGGAAGAATACCATACACATTATTTAGGGAAAACTGCAAATGGAAAATTGTTTTTTGGTAGCGTTACATTCGCTCATAAAAAACCACATTGGGAAGTTACTCCTGAATTGAAAAGTCAAAATAGACTTGAATTTGCCATTCTATATCTCTTTGACCAAAATGGGAAATTTTTAGAGCATAAATATTGGTCAACTGAAAAAGATGAAGAAAGACTCAAAGCGGAGGAAAAAATAGAAGAAATGATTGCGGAATTGGGACAAATTACATTCTGCGATATTGAATTGGAAACTTTTGAAGTTACTATTGAGGGAATAAAATGCGGATTGATTCCTAACGAAGAATCGGAAAGTGTTGACTTATATCCAAGCAATACTATTTCCTTTCAAGAGCCTTGGGACGGAGAATACAACACGTAATAGAACCTAAAAAGTCAGGTTACAAATGATAGTTGGATGTTGCAGCACATATCACCAAAGACTCAGCATTATAGAATAAGAAATGACAATGATCGTAGAGTTAATACCTGTAATAGAACTTGTATATAATAATCAAGAAATTGAAAGTCCTGATTATTCGCCATATTGGAAAAATCTAGATGAATGGCAGACCTATTTTGATAAATGCTATTCAAAGGCTGGATTTAAGGACAAATTAATTTCCTATTCTAAAGGTTTTAGATTTTATCGCCCTAAAGGTATTACGGATAATAATCTGATTAAGGTAATTGAAGACCACATGGACACTTTTAAATTGGGAAAAACTGAAGAGAATGATTTGTTTCCCTTGTATGGTGGATATGTTTTGAATATCAACAATCAAGATTTGTTATTTCCACAATGTTGTTCTGATTTGGGAGATTGGGTTTACTGGAACTCAATCGCCAAGAAAAAGAAATCTGTATATTACACTGGACATCCAGCTCCGATTTTAAAATTTGATTCCAAAAATGTAATTTTTAAATGCAAAAACGAATAGGAAGATTTTGTACCTCTAACAAATGAACAGATTATCGTTGACCTAAATTCTCTTGAGATTGCGTATAATAATATGATAATAGAACTGAAAGAATTTGCTCAAAGAATAAAAGGATTATCAGAAAGACTTAGCTTCAAAACAAATAATGACTTGATAGAAAATATATTGATATTTAGGAATATAGAATTAGATATAAAAACACTTTACAAATAAAATACGACGCTACAATAACTAAGTTTCCATTTTGCTGTTAGGCCAAAAATGGAAATTGTGTTGACGAATCCGGAGCTGCGGATGAAGCGATATCTACCTATGGGGAAAATGTTTTTTTGAGGTCTGTTTCAGTAGGAAAATTTTATATAAAACTAAATTTAGGCATGCCGACAAAGGAACATCAATTTGACACCCTAAAACGACATTCGAATTTTGAAGATGTATTGACAAAAGTCAAGGAAATTTTATAGACGAGTGAGCAGGAGCAAGAGAAATAGGCATTGGAATCCAGATAGTATTTTATAGAAATGTATTTTTAGGCTGCTTAGACGAAAATAAATTATGGACTAAAGAACATCCATTAAGGTTAGAAATTAATTTTTCGTTAACCCTAATCTATAAATTTGTAAAGGATGCATCTTAACGGACATTTTTGAAAACCAAACATACAATAATCACGTTTGTTATTTCCTACACCGGACTCAAAACTTAAAACCCAAAAGGGCAAAATCTTCCCTCCGCTCTCAGTTGTTTCGATTCTGATTTTCTATACTATACCACACATAAACTAAATCATGGTAGTTATTTTCTGAAATGGAATAAAAATGTAATCCAGATAATCTAAACTAATAATTATAATAGCTAAATTTCAATTCTGAAAATCGAAAAAAACAACATGACTGAACTCGGGCAATATATATCCAAAAAGTCAGCCAGTAAAGCTGAAATATCGAAAAAAACTGGAATTAGCAAGTCTAGGATTAGCGAACTCACTCTTAATCCGTCTACTCAGCTTAGAGCATTGGAGTTATATTTAATTGCTCTTGCGCTGGATGTTGATCCTGGAAATATGTTTAAAGAAATTTTTAAGGAAATTACACTTGAAATCGATAATTAATTTAAAGTGAGGAAATTAAATAACACTTTATATAGCGAAAAATTACCTTCTTCTCTTTCAGAAGAGATTGGAAGTACCTATTCTGAGAATATTTCGAAAGAACAAAAGAAAATACTCGGTCAATTTTTTACTCCTTCAAAAGTTGCAAACTTTATGGCAGGACTTTTCAATTTTAATATTCAGCCGAAAAAAATTAGAATTCTAGACCCCGGTTGTGGTGCTCTATCTTTAAGTTGTGCATTGGTTGAAAGAATTATTGATCAAAATAATCAAATTCAAAAAATTGAAATTGACGCATTTGATACCGACCCACTACTAAAGAATATAGTAACTAAAGTGTCAAATGCCCTAAAGAGTTGGGGGAAAGAGAAAGGTGTTGAAATTAATGTGAATTATTCAAACTCGGATTTTTTACTTTCACACAAAATACACTTAGAAAAAGATTTAAATACACCAGTTTATGATTTTGTAGTATCGAATCCACCATATTTTAAAATAAAAAAAGAAGACTTAAGGATTTCTGTATTTAATTCACCGTTAAAAGGTCA
>CAKZNE010000261.1 GCA_937129395.1 uncultured Cryomorphaceae bacterium
GTCTCAGAAGGTTTAATCTCTAACCCTCCACCAACAAGCTTATTCGCTTTACGAAAGAGCCTCATCGCTTCTGCGTTTTTCATGAAAATTTCTTTTGCTTGATTTAATTTTTTTTGACAAATCTCGTGATTGGGTTTCGGAATCATTTCAAGCGTTCGTGAAACTTTAGTAAAATTTGAGGGATGCTCAAAGCGAGCTATTAATACACGGGAATCTGTCAAAAAATCAAAAAATATAAAATGAAAAATAAATTTAATTTTATTAAAAGGACAACCGTATTGTTCTTTAGCTTGGCTGTCTTAGCTTTAGTTTTTAATAGTTGTCAAAAAGCCTTTGAGTTTGATTTACCAGAATCTGCTCAACCGGCGAAAGTTGCCTTAATCCAGGGTGATTTGAAAAATGAAAATGGTGAGGTTGAAAGCGATGCTGGATTAGAAATTAAGAATTTGGCAACCAAGGAGATTTCCAAAATAAGAGTGGATAAAGAAACGGGAAGATATGCCAAAGCTGTAAAGCTGGAAAAAGGTCAGGATCTAATTGTTACCGTAAAAAAGAAAGGAGCAGCCTTTAATTCCAAATACATAGATGCGGATTTAGCTTTAAAAGATCCGGTGGTTCAGGCTCCGCTTGATGTAATGAAATTGGAAATAGGGAAGGAGTATAAACTGAATGATATTAAATTTAGTTCCAATTCCACAAGTCTAAATGTGCAAACCAAAAGTGTTATTGATGAGTTTATTATATACTTGACAGAAAACCCAGAATTGAAGGCTGATATTCAAGGGCATACTGATAATGTAGGAAGTTCTTCGGACAATAGGAGTTTGTCTAAAAACCGTGCTAAGACTGTGTATGATTATGCGGTAAAAAATGGAATTAGTCCGTCAAGGTTAAAATTTCACGGTTTTGGAGAAACCAAACCAATTGAAGATAATTCTACGGAGGAGGGTAGGGCTAAAAACAGGAGGACCGTTTTTGTAATTACTTCAAGGTAAAACCTTTTTGGAGTTGTTGGTTTTTCAATAAAGGAATTGAATTAAGGAGCACAGGCAAAATCATAAACTATAACCCAATAAAAAAGCCGCTCCAAAAATGGGCGGCTTTAATATTTTATGAAAGTAAAAACTACATTCTTCTTTCTTTAATTCTCGCAGCTTTACCAGTACGATCTCTTTGGTAGAAAATACGTGCTCTACGAACTTTACCTTTCTTATTAATTTCGATTTTCTCGATAGTAGGAAGGTTTAATGGGAAAATTCTTTCCACACCAATATTACCAGACATTTTACGAATAGTGAAAGTCTCAGTAGCTGCTTCACCTCTTCTCTGTAGTACAATACCACGGAAAAACTGAACACGCTCTTTAGCACCTTCAATAATCTTGTAATAAATAGTAATCGTGTCTCCAGCGGCAAAATCTGGAAAATCTTTTCTTGGGACAAATTCGTCCTGTACAAACTTTACTAAATCCATTTTGTAAAGATTAGTTTAAAAATTCTCTGAGGGCCAACATTCACATCTTTTGCCAGAGGTTGAAAATCAGATGTTTACTATAAAAACATCTATTTTAGTAAACGGACTGCAATATTATAACAAATGTCTGAAACTAAAAAGCTAATCTTCCAATAAATCTGGACGTCTTTCTTCTGTTCTTTTAATTGCTTGATCATGGCGCCAGTCATCAATCTTTGGGAAATTTCCAGTTGTTAAAATTTCGGGAACTTTCCAGCCATTAAATTCTGCAGGTCTTGTATAAACCGGAGGGGCTAGTAAATCGTCTTGAAAGGAATCGAAAAGGGCAGAGGATTCGTCATTCAGAACACCTGGAATTAACCTTATTATAGAATCGCTTACCACCGCCGCAGCTAATTCGCCACCGCTTAGAACATAATCCCCAATAGAAATTTCCATAGTTATTATTTGATCTCTAATTCTTTGATCTATTCCTTTATAATGTCCACAAAGAATCATTAAGTTTCCTTTTAAAGAAAGGTGGTTTGCGATTCTTTGATCAAAGCGTTTACCATCTGGAGTCATATAGATGATTTCATCGTAATCTCTTTCTTTTTTTAGATTTTCGATACAATTGAATATGGGTTCAATCATCATTACCATTCCAGCACCACCACCAAATTGGTAATCATCAATTTGACGATGCTTTCCCAATCCATAATCTTTCAAATCGTGAACATGAACTTCCACAAGCCCTCTTTGAATGGCCCTTTTTAAAATAGAATCTCCAAATGGACTTTCCAATAATTTAGGGAGGGCGGTAATGATATCAATTCGCATTTGGCAAAAATAGAGCAATAATTTATGGCTATAACATAAAAAATGGCCCAAATTCGAAATTGAACTTGAACCATTTTTATCTGAGAACTTATGTTTTATTTTTCTTCGCCAGAACTGGCTTTCTTTTTCTTTTCAAAATTTAGGGATACCGAATTTATGCAATAGCGCAAACCTGTAGTTTGTCTGGGGCCATCTTCAAACATATGCCCTAAATGCCCGCCACAATTGGAACAAACAATTTCTACTCGTTGCATTCCATGAGATGAATCTTTATTTTCAACAACGCTTTCTTCAGAAATAGGGCGATCAAAAGCAGGCCATCCTGAACCGGAATCGTATTTATTGTCGCTGCTAAATAACTCAAATTGACAGGCAGCACAGGTGTAAACACCATTTACCTCATGATGATTGTAGGTTCCCGTTCCAGCACGTTCAGTTCCTTTTTGTCGCAATACATAATACTCTTCTTCGCTGAGTTCTTTTTTCCATTCCGTTTCAGTTTTATTTACCTTAAACACGGTGGTGTCGGATTTTTCTTGGGCATTGCAGGCCACAAAGCAGCCAATTATTCCAATAAGGGTAAGGTATTTTTTAATGAACATTATTAATCTTTTCTAAGTAACAAGAGGCAAAGTTAAAAGTTCATGATCTAGAAAATGTCATGGAAAAGGCATTTTCAAATAACAGCAGGATTTTTATTTCTTAGGCCACATCAGATTCTAAAAAGGCAATAATTCTGGAAATGGAATCCTCATGATTAAGTATTTTTCTGTGCCCAAGTCCTGAGCTTAGATGTAGACTCGAATTGGTCCACGATTTATGAAGTAGCTGAGCATTTTTTACCGGCACATCCGCATCCTCTGCATCATGGAGAATCAAACCTTCAGGATTGTATTTTTCTGCCAAATAGTTAGAGGATATTTTAGAAACATCTACCTTGAAGTTGTTTTCAATGTGTTTTAAAATGCCTGAGGCAATTTTTGGACTGCCACCGATAAGTTTGGAAAAGTCCTCCACTACCATTCCAATTGTGGCGGGTGTGCCAATACTCACAATCTTTTTGAAATTTGATCCTTGGTCAAGGGCATTTAATAAAGCACCTGACCCTAAGGAATGACCAATAGCAAAATCTATAGGTCCTAATTCATTGGTAATTTGCAAACAGCAATATGTAAATTCCAACAGACTAGTTTGTTTTTGTTTGGAAAAGCCATGAGCCGGGGCATTAAAACTTATCACCTTCCATTTGTGCTTTAGTAATTCCTCAATTAATTTATGAAACTGGGTACCGCGTCCACTCCAACCATGTACCAATAAAATAGATTTTTCATTTTCTTCACCCCAAACCATAAGTTCAAAGTCATTCCCCAAATTATTTTTTAAGATAGACTTTCTAGCTGCACTATAAAGTTTGTCCTCTCTTTCAGGCCTTTTAAATTTGATAGGGCTAAAGAAAAGTTTTAAGGCAAATTTC
This sequence comes from uncultured Cryomorphaceae bacterium, assembly GCA_937129395.1. Taxonomy (GTDB): domain Bacteria; phylum Bacteroidota; class Bacteroidia; order Flavobacteriales; family Schleiferiaceae; genus CAKZNE01. The sequence continues at coordinate 3,767 of CAKZNE010000261.1, forward strand.
AGCGCAAGATTGCCTGAGAAAAATTCCAGAAATTTAACCGTGTTTGAAATGTATTTAGGAAGCTCAAAACTTTTTTTAATTGAAGAATTGCCGGATGTATTTGAATTCGCCATTGCAGTATTTGATGCAAAAATAATTAATCAATAGAAGCTTATGAGAAAAAATGAAAAGTAGAATACAATGGCAAATACTTTGGAATGACTTTAAACAAGGATTGAAAGCCCTTATTTACTGAGGTGCAGATGCTTATCGGTAAAATTATTTGTTATCTTGGGACTGTTATTCAAAAAAGAATATTGATTAGCATAACCAGTGAACCAAATCTTAGCTAATCGAAGGGTGATTCCGT
>CAKZNE010000262.1 GCA_937129395.1 uncultured Cryomorphaceae bacterium
ACATCGTTTAATGGATTTATTTGAAAACTTCTTGTTGTTTGATGAATCCAGAGGAGAGGTGGTGAAGCTAATGGCTAAAAACCACCAATACATTGGGGTGAATAAAGTTTTGGAAAATGTAAAAAACATAGAAGATCTCAAGGGAAAATTGGGGGTGTATTGGCATACCCAAGGAAGTGGGAAATCCTACTCTATGGTTTTTCTTTGCGAAAAGATTCACCGTAAATTGGGTGGAGCTTACACCTTCCTTATTGCGGTAGACAGAACCGAATTGGAAAACCAGTTGTACGATACTTTTTCAGGAGTAGGGGTGGTGAATGATAAAAATATAGTGGCAGGTAAAAAGTCGGGCCTTACAGGTAGGGAGCATTTACGAGAGTTGCTTTCGGAAAATCACCGCTATGTATTTACCCTCATTCATAAATTTTCCATCGATCCGGAAAAAGAATCAGAATATCCACTTATTACGGATCGTAAAAACATCATTGTAATATCGGATGAAGCTCACCGTACACAAGGTGGTAGCTATGCACGGAATATGCGTTTTCATGCTTTGCCCAATGCATCTTATTTAGGTTTTACAGGCACGCCTATTATCAAGGATGAAGAAGAGCTAACTAAGAATATTTTTGGTGAATATGTTTCTGTTTACGATTTCAAACGAGCTATTGAGGATGAAGCGACACTTCCTTTACGCTATATTAATAAAGGCGAAAAGCTAGATATTGAAAATCCACAGCTGGACGAAAGAATGGCTGAAATCTTGGAGGATGAAAATTTGGACGAAGACCAACAAAAAAAATTGACCTACCTCTTCCAAAAAAATTATCCCATTCTCACTTCTGAACCTCGATTGGATGCCATTGCCAAAGATTTGGTTTGGCATTTTAATGAAAGGGGCTATCAAGGAAAAGCTATGTATGTGGCTTTGGATAAACCAACTGCGGTTCACATGCATAAGTTGATGCTGAAATACTGGCCAGAATATTTAGCCGAATTGGAAGGGAAAATTAATAATGCTATTGACCAACAAGAAGAACAAGAACTTCAGCGGAAGTATGATAAGGTTGCGGAAACAGAAGTGTGTGTGGTGGTAAGTAGCGAGCAAAATGAGGTGGACAAATTCCGTAAAATGGATTTAGATATTGAAACCCACCGCAAGAAAATGGCCGAGCGTAATCTTGAAAAGGAGTTTAAGGATGAAGATAATCCCTTTCGATTCGCCATTGTTTGCGCCATGTGGATTACTGGTTTTGACGCTCCATGTGTTTCTACCGTTTATCTCGATAAGCCAATTAAGGGACATACCCTAATGCAAACCATTGCTAGAGCTAACCGGGTATATGATGATGAAAAAGAAAACGGACTTATTGTGGATTATGGTAATGTATATGAGCAATTGGAAAAAGCCTATTCTGTATATGGCGAAGGGGGTAAAGGTCCTAGTGGTGGAAAAGGAGAAGGAAAACCCGTTGAGCAATTAGCAGAGCTTGAAGTTGAACTTAAAAAAGCCATTAAGGAGGTTAAAGACTTTTTAAAATCGGTCAAATTCAATCTATCAGATTTAAAGAATGCTAAACCCATGGCGAAAATCGGAAAGCTCAAAGAAGCTGCGGATTGTGTTTGTTTGAATGAAACTACCAGAACCTCTTTTGAAATTATGGCTCGTAATGTTTTTAGAAAGTACAAAGCCTTATATCCAGAGGAGGTGATTAGGCCGCACATAAAAGATTTTAACGCTATTGAAGCCATTTACAATTTGCTGAACCAAAATGTAAAATCAGCCGATGTGACTGAAATTATGAAGGAATTGCAATCTGTAGTAAGTGAAAGTGTAGTGGTTAAAGAAAATGAAGCGGCAAGCAAGGAAGGTGTCTATGTAGATTTAAGCAATTTAGATTTTGACAAATTAAAAGCAGCTTTTGCCAAAACAGCAAGAAAAAATACATTGACCTACAATTTGCAACAAGCCATTGAGAAAAAGCTAGAGCAGATGTTAAAGGAAAATCCTTTGCGATTGGAATTTTATGAACGCTACAAGGAAATCATAGCCGATTACAATGCAGGAAAAACCCTAGAAAATACAGTAAAGGCATTTGATAATTTAAATGATTTCATCAAGGATTTAACTGTTGAAGAAAAACGTGCAGTTCGTGAGAATTTAAAAGGTCAGGAAGCGCTGGCCATTTTCGATTTACTTAGAGAAGGGAAAGTACTGGAAGGGAAAGAATTGAAGCAGGTTAAAAAAGTAGCCCTAGAAACATTAGAAAAACTAAAAACGGAGAAATTAAAAATAGAGCGTTGGAGAGAAAGTCGTCAAATTACTGCCCAAGTAAAAGGGATGATTTACGACAATCTCTTGTGGCTACCAGAGGATGCTTATACTGACGAAGATGTGAGTTTAAAAACGGTAAGCGTGTATCAGCACATCTTCACGAACTACTATGGAGGAGGAAAAAGTGTATATCAACCAAATGTTTAGTAAACCGATGTTAAGGCACATTGTAATGCGGATCTGTTTGGTTTTAATGTGCCTTTTGGCTTCGATTAAAATTTATCGTTACGATTATAAAAAAAGGACTCGTTCTTTTTCATAGGGTAGTTTTCAAAAAGCAGAATCTCTTCCTTTTAAATTGCTGGTTTTCAACAATTATTATAAAAGCCGCGAAACGTTTTGGACAGGTGTGAATCTATTGCTTTTAACTAGCTGTTTAG
>CAKZNE010000263.1 GCA_937129395.1 uncultured Cryomorphaceae bacterium
GCAAAGGAAACAGATACACAATTGAAAAAAGCTGTGGAAATGTTGCTTGAACAAATTGAAAATTAATTTTATTTAGGATACTTAAAAAGGCCTGAGGAACGATTCTTTGGGCCTTTTTTTTTATAAAACTGCAAACCTTATTAATTTGTTTTTGTGTAGGACTTAGGCATTGTGATTTTTAACTTTGCCATGTTGCAAAAAATAATGTTACAGAAAAGAATATGAAGATTTTGAAAAATTTGACCCTTGGATTAATGTGTTTAACCTTGATGGTTTCTTGCAAAAAGGTAGATGAGTTAACCCAATTTAGAATGGAATTTAATGAGGAAGTAACAATTCCCTCTTCTACTGGTGTAAATTTACCTTTTAACATTCTTGTTCCAGATACAGAAACCAATGCTTCGAGCACCTTTGCATCAAACAATACACGAAAAGATTTAATCGAAGAAATTATTATTGAGGAATTGGACCTTACTCTATTTTCCCCATCTGGTTCGGACTTTAGCTTTTTAAAATCGGTGAGCATCTACCTTTCAACAGAAGGAAAGGACGAAATTAAAGTTGCTTGGAAAGATAATATTCCAGAAAGTCCTGGCAATAAAATTGTTTTGGAATTGACCAATTCAAATTTGAAGGACTATTTAACCCAACCGGAGTATTCCTTAAGGTTAAATACGGTTACGGATGAATTGATCACAAGCGATCATAAAATTAATGTTCATTCTGTTTTCTTTGTTGACGCTAAGGTTTTGGGAGTTTAGATAAGATATTCAATCACTTTGTTTTTTGGAATAAATTCTTCAATTTCGGATAGGCCTAATCCATAAATTGCCGATTTTAATAGTGAGGATTCTGCTGCCGGAATTCCTCCATTAAAATAAACTCCTGCTTTTGTTAATTCGGAAACAGGTACCAAGCCTACAAGTTCACAACCTGTAACCTTACAGTTTAGTTTTTGAGCCTCCTCCTTTGTGGCAATAAATACATCTAAAATTCCTGCTTGTTCTATATCCGTTAAATTATAGCTAACCTGCACCTTATCAAAATCTCGGATATACCAACCCAAGGCCTTCACTGATTTAAAACGACCTGGGATTCGCTCTCTATCTCCATAAGAATCAACCACTACCATTCCAGATTCCCTTACCAACTCAGCAATTTTTTTGGCTTTGGCAACTTCCTGTGTATCCAAATTGACATTAAATGCAATCAACATTTTTCGGACACCCATGGTGCTTACCCCACATTTTTTCCAATTGCTAATATTTCCATAATCCAAAGGAAGTTTTTCAAACTTTTCAGGTAGGGATTCATATTCTCCTTTTCTTAAATACGCAAGATTTTTTCTTGCTTGTGATTTGGCATTTTCCTCATAAAGATAAATCGGAGTACCAATTTCCTTTTCTATTCTTTTTGCTAAAGTCTGGGTAAGCTCCATGGCTTCGTTATCGCTAATTCCTTTAAGGGGAATAAAAGGGCAAACGTCAATTGCACCTTGTCTGGGGTGACTGCCTTTTTGCAAACTCATATCAATTAAACTAAAGCAGCACTTAAATAGTTGAAAAGCAGCCTCCATAACAGGTTCAGGCTCTCCAACAAAAGTAAAAACTGTGCGATTAGCTGCAGAACCAATATCTTGATGAAGAAGGTTTACACCCTCAACCGATTCAATGCTATTGGCAAGTTTTTCAATAATTTCTAGGCTTTGTCCTTCGCTTACATTAGGCACACACTCGAGTAGGGGCATAGAGCATTCTATTTTTGGGATGATGATTTAATAAAATCACTGACGAGATAGGCAATACTTTTAGCTAATAAATCAATTTGCTGTTGGTTAGCTGCCCGTCCAGGAGAACCCTCACAAATATGAAAATAGTGACAGCTTTTTAAACTGCTGGCTGTTCTTACAAAATGCCGGATTGTATTCAAATCAAAACCAGAAGGATTCAAAGCACTAACAGGGAAATTTGTAATACTATCCAAATCTAATTCTAGTCCCATTCCTTTATAACCCAACCAATTCAATGCGTTTTTAAACAACATATCCAGCTCCTTACTTTCCCTCCATAATAAGCCTTCAAAACTTTGATACCAAAGATTAGGGTCGCCTACAAATTCATTGATAATGGATGAACTATTATATCCTTCATGTAAACCAAACACAGCATATTTAGCCAAAAAACCTTCCTTTCTAGCGTAGCTAAATCCGTTTCCGCTATGTCTTCCTTCAAGAGATCTAAAGTCGGCATGTGGATCAATATTCAATACTGGTATGGCCTCTCTTACAGAAAGTGAACTACCCTTAATGGCTCCATAGGCATTATTATGTCCTCCCCCAATTAGAATAGGAATTTTTCCGGCCTCCTTTATTTTTAATACGATGGATTGAACTTCGGAATCTATTTGACTTGTACAATCCCTTAAACATTCCAAATCCTTGATCTCGTTTGGGTCCAGATTTTTACATCTTTCCATTAATTCTGTAAACTCTAAACTTCCAAGAATAAGGAATTCATTTCCATTTAAAAACTTATTACTTTGAATATTCAACAAAGCTTTTAAGGAGTAATCCCAAGTGTTTTCAGCGCCACCAATGCCTAGATTTGCTCTAATTCCTATATCCTCCTTAATTCCAAAAATCACAAACTTTGATTTTTGATCGGAAATTTCATCCAAGGATTCAATAAAACTTAATTCTTCCCCAACCTTAGTTTCGCCGGGTCTTTTTGCAACTAATGATTCTCTTTTCTCCTTATCAAAAAAATCTAGCATTGGGGAAGTGGTTTACCATTAATAAAAACTTGTTTTATGGGTTGATGGCCAAAATTATAGGGTAGGAAGGAGGGGCTTGAAATATGGCTTTTTGTTAAAATCAAGTTTGCTTTTTTACCTATTTCGATACTTCCAAAGTTATCACTTAATTCAATTGCAGCTGCTGCATTTAATGTTGCAGCGCTAAGTGCTTCTTCCGGAGTCATTTTCATTTTTATAGATGCTAAGGAAACCATTAAACCCATATTTCCTGAGGGTGCTGAGCCTGGATTGTAATCTGTAGCCAAAGCAACAATCGCATTTTGTTCAATTAATTTTCGAGCAGGAGCAAAGGGGAT
>CAKZNE010000264.1 GCA_937129395.1 uncultured Cryomorphaceae bacterium
AACCCTTATCAAAAGACTCCCTACCATACACCTCCAACTCGCCTCATTCAGCACTTAAATCCACAAGTACTAAATGGTTTTCATTTGTTGGATTACACACAAGCAAAGTCCCCTTTTTCGCCAAAGGATAGTCATCGTTATTGCTAGGAGGATTAAAGGTTTTGATCTTTTTATAAGATTTGTTCATCCCACCATCCTTAGTATATACAAGAAAAAACTGGGCAAATAAACTCTGACTTAAAACATAGGAAGGATAGGCTCCAAAAAACTCACCTGAGCTGCTGATTGCTGGAGAACACATCGGGTAGGGGTTAATGGACCCCGAAAGCCATCCTATGGTATCTATATAACTAGTTGCAAAAGTACTCCCAGAATCCTTTGATACAGACAGATAGGGATTGAAACTTGGATTGGTACGATTCCCGTTAAAAGTGGTGATGTAAATGTTTCCGGCATTTGGACTAGAGGATTTATCAATAAGCATCCAAGGTCTATCTATAGGCCATTTGGTTCCATCAAAATTTGCATTGATTACCTCGATTGGAGGCGTCCAAGAAAGACCACCATCCTTTGATTTACAAATATATACTCCTCCATTAACCGGCGGGTCAATCCCATTAAAATCAACATAGCTAACGAATACATCTCCATTATTGTTAAAGTCAATTGACGGATCCGCGGAAGTGTAACCATTTACTGTATGGTCCAAAGTAAGGATTGAACTCCAGGAGTTACCACCGTCAAAGCTAACTCTTGTTTTAATTTTAATTTGTTCCGAAAAATTTATCCAACCCATCCAAACCACAACCAAATGCCTAGAATCATTGGGGTTAATAGCCAAATAGGGTTCGCCATCGAAAACCAACCCATTAGAAACGTTTGTATTTTGACCTGATAATGCAGAGCTAAAAAGAACGAGTGCTAATAGAATAGTTTTCATTTTAATAAAATAAGTAGTGGCCAAAAAAATTGTTTCCAATGGTTTTTTGGTAAAATGTAGGGCTTAGAAACAAATATAGGTCTTAGAATAAAAAGCATCTAAGGAGGATGGATATCTTAATCAAGTCTTTGTTCAGCAAAAATCGTTAACTCAGAAACAGTTAGGGTTTTTAGAAAGAGTTGATTTTTATTGATTTTTTAAGCGCTATCCATCATGTTAATTTTTCACTATTCTAAATCCAAAATGATTATTCCACCTATTTTCAAAATCTCAAGCTCTTGCATAGCTTAATAAAGTTGCTAATGATAATTCCAAGAGCCACCACGCCTAAACTTTGTTCGTCCCTATTAATTTATGAGCTGAATTGCCAAATCATAGAAAATTCGGTCTTTGTTAAGGTAGATAAGTGTCAAGCCAATCGAATCGTAAAATCCGTGAGTGAATATGAGCAAGGCTAGATTAGTTCTGTTCTTGTAAAATGTAAAAAAGAAAATTGTGCTTGCTAATCCCACGGCAATCATTCCAGAGGTTCCTTGGTAATTGTGGGAAACGCCAAAATATATAGAAAGTATAATTGCTGAGATAAGCCAAGCTTTGTTAGAGTTTCCAAATAATTCAGCAAGATGTTTCATATAATAACCACTAAATAAGAACTCTTCTCCAAAAGCGGCAAATATCCACATCATCAAAAACAGAGATAAATAACTGGCAAAATCCCCTCTTATCTCTTCAATTGAACTCAAATCAATCTTTCCAAAGTATATTTCCAATAATGGTTGAATAGCTATATCAATTATTAGAAATATTGCTATCGCAAGTACTAAAGCTTTTAAGATAGTTTTGAGATTGGTTTTTTGTCCAAATCCAAATTTCGCCCAATTCCAACCACTTTTCCAGACGAGGAACAGGGCTATAAAAAGTCCAAAGAAGTATCCGAAATTTCTGTCGGCAATGGATAGTATTGGTGCAATAAGCATTACCGCAATTACTATGAAGGGCTTCGAAAGGAGTTTATATAATCTATTTATCATTTCTATTTTTGAATCATAGAAAGGTGAGCGTATTAGCTTATTTGAGTAGTATGAGAAATTGATATACAAATACCAAAGTACTTGTGGTTTTGTACTTAAAGCCCAACAAGCCAAGAATTGGGAATTCCGGCTTGTCAGACTAAAGTTTAAAGATTCACTTCGATGTAAAGGTTTTGATTAAAAAGAAAGTAGTCCTCCCCTTATCCTCCAAAATCCTATTTTTATCAAGCGCATTGTAATTATTAAACATTAATTGAAGGCAATAAATTTGTGGTTCAATGAAAAACAATTAATTCCTATCGATTGGGAAATGGAAGTCAATTTGGTAGGAATTGAAAAATTTAAAATCAATTCCAAAATGCGCACCTTTTTCACCCAGGTAGGTTTGAATTTGATGAAGAACTTCAACAGTTTCCAAAAGCCTTTTGCATAACATTCGCTGGACGTTGACGCCAATTCTGGTTTCTCTTACATGTCCAAGAAAGAATTCACCTTCCGCTTCTAACTTATCCAAAAGGCTATCACAATTTGTGATTGCCATGGGATGAAACAATCGCCAGTTGAAAAGCTTCAGTCTGGAGAAATTCTTGTCATCCTGCTTGCCTGTTGTGCGGAATTCTACTTTTTGTGTGTTTTGTTGATCGTAGGAAGAATTCTCAATAGGATCTGATAAAATAAAGTAAGGAAAACTTATTTTGAATTTAGGGCTTACTTCAATTTCCTTATCTACTGGAATGCTTTTTTCGGCAAAAGCAAAAAGTGTAAAAGAAAATAATAGAATTGAAAATAGATTTTTCATGAAAATACTTTTTTTGAAGATTCCGATTTCTTCAGGGAGCTATAATCTATATCCTATTCGCAAATGCATATTCAATTCCATTTCACTTTTGTCCTTTGAATATCCAGCGCGTTCGGCATAAGTGTAACTATATCCTGCGCCAATACCAGCTTCAAAATTAAAATGCTCTCCTATATTTCTTCTAATTCCCCAAGTGGGTATTATGGAAAAATCCCTTACTACAGGAACATCGTCAGGATTGAATAGGACAAACCATTCTGGATGATATCCCATTTTTAAAGCAATGAAATTGCCACTGTTTCCATCAGTTCTTTTGGACTTCTCTGAGCGTTTTTTGAGGTTGTAATAATATCTTGGTTCAATAACTATTACAGGCGTGAGTAGAAATGGAGCATCATCATAAAAAGTAGTTTCCCAAATTCCAAAATCAAAACCAAGCTCTGTTCTTAGTGCTATGGTATTTGTAAGTTTTGCTTCATTATAGACCCACAATCCTAAAACTCCAGTTTGCAATCCATAGGTTGATTTTTCTACACTTGTGTTCTGAGATTTTGCGATTAAGGCTAGTCCGCACAAAGTCAAGGTTAAAAAGACTTTTTTCATTGTATTACTATTTTTATTTAAAAATTTCGATTTCTACAAAGCATCTTCCCTAATCATTAGTTCAAAGGGGAGAGGAATCATTATTCGATGATTGTTTACTCTGCTTTATCGATTTGAAGGGGCAAAGGTGAAGTAGATAAAAGGATGAATCGTCCTGAAATGAAATTGCGGACTTATTGTGAGATTTGGGACTTTCTAAAAAGGCTTAAATTTGATTGGATCGCAACCAAGTTTTGGGTGACATTCCTTCTATTTTTTTAAAATAGGCATTGAAAACCGATTTAGAATTAAAGCCGCTTTCATAAGCTATGGCTAAAAGTGTGAGGTGGCTGTTGGCAGGGTTTAAAGCATTTTCTTTGAAGTTTTCCAAACGAAAACCATTGATGTACTCATTGAAATTTTGGCCCATACGTTCATTAAGTAACCATGAAAGCTTGTTGCTGCTAATATTTACTTTTTCGGCTAGCTCCCGTAAAGATGAAGATGGGTTTTGAAACCACTTTTCCTCTTTCATTCCTTTTCCAAAATTTTCTAAAACCATGTCAACTTCAGCAACTGACATTAAAGCTTTGGGAGGAGCCATTTGTGCTTGCTTAATGCTATCTGGCGGTAATAATTCTTTACCGAATGCAGTTTGCACTAAATTTTGGAACCTTTGATAACCATGTAAAGGTTTAAGCAGCGGAGTATTCATAAAGTTCACGATTTGGCCAGTGCGCAACCTAATGTTTTCTTCCAAAAAGTCCATTGCCATTTCGTGTTTGCCCAAATGAACCAGCAAAAAAAGCTGCCAGGGAAAAAGCGCTTCCCCTAAATCTTCCTTAATCATAAAGCTAACCTTACTCATATCAATATCAACCTTATCTTCTGGATTGACCAATTTGTACAATACCCTACATTCTTCGGGTCTCTCGGCCAAGGGGTTTTGATTTAAAAAATCATTTAGTTTTTGGTAATCTTTTGTAAGAATTAAGCAAAGTTGTTTTAATGCAATGGGATGTGTAAAATCTGGATTGATGCTTAAGGAGGTCTCTAAACACTCGAGTGATTTGGAGTAATCCTCGTTTAAAAAATGGATATTTGCTTTGGTAAAATAATGATTCGAGGATAAAGGGTTTATTTTTAAAATAATATCAGTATGCCAGAGCGCTTTTTCAAAATTACCTACCGCTGTAAACAATTCAATTAAACCTTCCTCTGCTTCAGTGTAGGATGGATTAAGCTCTATTGCCTTTTGAAAATATTTATGCCCATTGATAAAATCCCAATGGCCCCAAAAGGACAAGGTCGCTTTACTAAAATAGCCTACATAGGATTTTTTGTCCAGATTAAAACCAGCCTTGAGTTTTTCTTCTG